>JAZNMU010000104.1:0-20291 GCA_045579865.1 Acutalibacteraceae bacterium | reverse complement strand
AATGTTCCGAGGCGCGAGCGAATGAGCAGAGGCTGGGGATCGCTGTCGCTGATACAGCCTATGCAAGCGTTGCCCTGCATTTCATCGGTGATGCCTGCGAACTTGGTACGGAAAGGGGAGTTTTCGATATTATGAATATCTCGCTGAAAGCCTCTTTCCTCGTTTACTGCAGCCATACCGCCTCTGCGTGTGCCTAAATGTGAATGATAGTCAACACCGAAAAATACATCTAAAACTACGTCTCTTTTCGATGTTGCACCGAAAAATCCTCCCATAAAATACCTCCGTTTGGGTGAATTAAATGCTCATTAAAAAGTGGAAATAGCCGAATATCTTTTTTCAAAATATCCGGCTGGTCTGTTAAATTTTATTCACCGAAGACTCTCTTCATCATTTCTTTGTAAGCGTCTTCTACACCGCCGAGGTCACGGCGGAAACGGTCTTTGTCGAGCTTCTCGTTGGTTTCTGCATCCCAGAAACGGCAAGTGTCGGGAGAGATTTCGTCAGCGAGAATGATGGTACCGTCAGCAAGGCGGCCGAATTCGATTTTGAAGTCTACAAGCTTTACGCCGAGAGAAAGGAAGTATTCCTTAAGAACCTCGTTAACCTTGAAGGCCATAGCCTTGATGGTTTCGATTTCTTCCTTTGTGGCGAGCTTTAATGCGAGAGCATGGTACTGGTTGAGAAGGGGATCGTGGAGGTCGTCATTTTTGTAGGAAAACTCGAGTGTGGGCTCGTCGAATACGATGCCTTCCTCTACGCCGTACTTCTTTGAGAAGGAGCCTGCGGAAATGTTTCTGATGATAACCTCGAGGGGTACGATGCTTACCTTCTTAACTACTGTTTCTCTGTCATTGAGCTCTTCCACGTAGTGAGTGGGAACACCGTTCTTTTCGAGAAGCTGGCAGAGGTAGTTTGACATACGGTTGTTAACTACGCCCTTACCCATAATCTGTCCCTTCTTAAGGCCGTCGAATGCTGTTGCGTCGTCCTTGTAGGAAACGATTACGAGATTTTCGTCTGCTGTGGCAAATACCTTTTTTGCCTTGCCTTCATAAAGCTGTGTTGTTTTTTCCATTGTGATAAACCTCCGTTTTATAATTCAGTTATTATATTCAAGTTCTGTTTTTTTGTTTTTTTCGAGAACTGTTTTTGTGTCGTTGTCTCTTTTAGCCTTCAGCTTTGCGGCGAGTTCTTCGTCGGTTACTGCTAAAATTTCGATGGCTAAAAGTGCTGCATTTACTGCTCCGTCGATAGCCACGGTGGCTACGGGAATGCCTGAGGGCATCTGCACTGTGGAAAGAAGAGCATCGATACCGTCGAGATATTTGGATTTCATGGGGATACCGATAACGGGCAGAGTGGTGTTGGCGGCAATAGCACCTGCAAGGTGTGCTGCCATACCTGCGGCGGCGATGATAACACCGAAGCCGTTTTCGCGTGCAGTTTCACTGAACTGCTTTGCTTCCTCGGGAGTGCGGTGAGCGGAATAAATGTGCATTTCACAGGGGACACCGAACTGCTTAAGAGTATCGGATGCTTTGGCAACAACGGGTAAATCGCTGTCACTGCCCATAATAATAGCAACTTTTTTCATTGGGGAACCTCCTGAAAATTATACTGTAAATAATATAAAAATAAAAAAGGGCACACTTACCTAAGGGTTAGTCCTTTGATAAGTTGCCCAGACGGTCGACATAAGCGGTTGAACCGCATTTAAAGTTCTTTGATTCACCGTGGTGCTCCACTTAAATCCGTCAGTTTCAAAGAACTGTATTTTTGCTTTTTATATGGTGTTTTCCGGGAGACGGACACCTTTTGAATTATAGCATAAAAGCTACTTTTTTGTCAATGAAAAATGAGGAAAAAAGCCTTTTTGGTAATAAGGACAAAATTGACCTTTTAAGGCGGATTTTAGTTGTTAGTTTTGTATTTATAAAAAGTGCTTTTAAAATCTTGACAAGAGAAAATTTTAATGATAAAGTTAAACCGATGATTAAGAAAATGTCATTGTGTCAATAATGGACACAGGATAATTCAGGGAGGAATTAATATGGAACTTAAAGGCTCAAAAACTGAAAAAAACTTAATGGCTGCTTTCTCGGGTGAATCCGAGGCAAGAAACAAGTACACCTACTTTGCTTCCGTAGCCAAAAAGGAAGGCTATCAGCAGATCGCCGCTATTTTCGAGGAAACAGCAAATAACGAAAAGGAACACGCTAAAATGTGGTTCAAGGCTTTAGGCGGTCTCGGTGACACAGCCGCAAACCTCAAATCAGCCGCCGCAGGCGAAAACTATGAATGGAAAGAAATGTATGCCACCTTCGCCAAGGAAGCTGAAGAAGAAGGCTTCACAGAGCTTGCAGCAAAATTCAGAATGGTTGCTGATATCGAAAAGAGCCACGAAGAGCGTTATCTCAAGCTTCTTAACAATGTGGAAATGCAGGCAGTGTTCGCAAAGAGCGAAGAGATTATGTGGGAATGCCGCAACTGCGGTCATCTCGTAATCGGCAAAAAGGCTCCCGAAATCTGCCCTGTTTGCGCACATCCCCAGAGCTATTTCGAGGTAAGAAAAGAAAATTATTGATTTTTAATCGGATTTAAGGGACGGTATTCGCCGTCTCTTTTTTCTTTATTTTTATTGCTATTTTTAACTGTTGATAATATAATGTAGATATAAAACATAATCAGACGGAGGCTTTTAAATGGCGCTCAATATAAAGGTTAAAGTTAAAAACAAAGACGGAAATGAAGAATCTACAGTGAAAAAAGAAGTCTTCACTCCCGAAATAAAACCCGAAGAAAATGAAATAAAAAAAGAAATCTTTATGCCCCGTGAGATATATACTCCCGAAGAAAAGAACGAAGGCGGCAGAGAAGTTTTTATGCCATCTCAGGAGGCAGAAAAGTATGCCGCCGAGGATGTCTTTTCACAGGCGGATGAAGAGATTATCGAAGAAGTGAAGGAAAACAAGGTCTTTACCAACAAAGGCAAAAAGAACATAATTTTCTATTTCACCGACCAGCAGAGATGGGATGCCTTTACCGAGGACATTATGCCTAATCTGACGGCACTGGCACAGGAGGGTGTAACCTTTGACGACTGCTTTACCTGTCAGCCTGTCTGTGGTCCTGCCCGTGCCTGTCTGCAGTCGGGTGTCTATGCCACGGAAACGGGCTGCTTTAAAAATGACATAGCCCTGCCTGAGGATACCTATACTCTGGCTAACTGCTTCAATGCGGCAGGCTATGAAACGGCATATATCGGTAAATGGCATCTCGCCTCCGATAAGGATCACGACCATAAAAAATCACCCATACCTGCGGAGAGACTGGGCGGTTACGGATATTTCAGAGGCGCCGATGTGCTCGAATTCACCTCCGACAGCAGAGGCGGATATATCTTTGACGAGAACGGATACAGAATAGATTTTGAAGGCTACCGTGCCGACTGCATAAACGATTTCGCTCTCGAATATATCGACAATTATTCCTCGGATAAGCCCTTCTTTATGTTCATTTCACAGCTGGAGCCTCACCATCAGAATTCGAGCCGTCACTTCGAGGGACACCCCGAAACGGTGGGTTGGTTCACGGATTATCCCTTGCCTGAGGAGCTTACATATTTCAGAGGTAATTACGAAAAAGAGTATGCCGACTACCTTTCATCGGTTAACCGACTCGACTATAATTTAGGATTGCTCGTGGATAAGCTTAAGGAAAAAGGTATCTACGAGGACACGGTGATAGTTTTCACCTCCGACCATGGCTGTCATTTCAAGACAAGAAATGCCGAATACAAGCGCTCCTGCCACGACAGCAGTACCCACATTCCTCTCGTCATAAGAGGCGGAGTATACAGAGGTGGCCTTATCGACAGAAGGCTCGTCAGCCTTATCGACCTTCCCGTTACTCTTCTCTCGGCGGCAGGTATAACTGCACCGGGTAACTTCCGCGGCATCGACCTTGCAGGAGACAAGAGAAGAAATGAGGTTTACATTCAGATAAGCGAAAGTCAGTGCGGCAGAGCCGTAAGAACGAAGCAGTATCTTTATTCTGTCAGCTCACCGGGATATATATCAGGTATGACAGCGAAAAGCTCACCTGTATATATGGAGGAATATCTCTATGATATCGAAAATGACCCGATGCAGCTTCACAATCTCATCAAAGAGCCCGAGTATAAAATAGTCCGCTCGTCCATGAAAAAGGTTCTGCTTGAGCAGATGAAAACCATAGAGGGTACAAAGGCGGTAATACTGCCTGCGGTGACGGTGAAGAAGAAATAAGTGCAAAGTGCAGAATGCAAAATACAAAGTTGCGGGATGAGCTGCGGAAAACCGTAAGGGATACACCGCAGAATTTATGTATATTATTGGTAGGGATACGGCGTGCTGTGGCCGCAGACGAGCAAAAAATTAAAACACAAAAAATCAAGGGCGGAATGGGTACATCCTGCCCTACGATGTAAACAGGAAAATTCTTGTGATAACAAAACACCCACAGAGATTTTTTTGCATTCTCTGTGGGCTTTACTTTATTCAATTACAAACTTGACGGGGCGGTGTATCACTTCTTAATTTTCCGAAACTTTACACGCCATTTTGCACTTTGCATTTTATATTATTTCTGCTCACCATATCTGAAGCCTGTCTGGGGAGCCTGAGGCTGAACGGGCTGCTGCTGATAAACATAAACGGGCTGCTGCTGTGTGTAAACGGCAGGACCGCCAGGGTATGTGGTGAATACGGGCTGATAAACTGCCTGCTGAGGCTGTGCCTGAACCTGTACCTGAGGCTGGACGGGCTGTGCTTTAGGCTGGGGAGCCTTTTTCTGCTGTGCCTTTGCCTGCTCTGCAGCGAGTGCAATATCTTCGGGCTTTTCGTTTGGTTTGGAGTCGATAATCTGCTGTAAAAGTCTGATGATTTCGCTCATAGCCTTGAATACTACGCCTACCACAAGACCGGCAACGAGGCAGAGTGTGAAATAAACGAAGGCGAGTTCATCGGAAAGAGCGGCTACTACTGCACCTGAAAGAGCACCTGCACCTGCTGAAACATATGCAAGAACATTGAGCGCCTTTGCGAAGGGGTTTCTGCCTACACGGTCTACGCCGTTTGAGGCCTTGATAAGAGCTTCGTATTCTTCGTCGGTAACGATGATGGGAGTGACCTTGTTTCCGTCAGTCTTATAGGTAAGACCCCAGGCCTGAAGGTCAGCGTCCTTTCTCTTATAGTATTCTTCTGCCTGAATTTTCTTCAGTTCCAGAATTTTATTTTCAACCTGCTCTAACATTATGAATCATCCTTTCGGTTATAATTGATTTCATTCCTTATTAGATTAGCACATTTTTTCAAGATGTTCAATAGGAAAATCAAAAAAAGAAAAAGACAGTTTGTTAATTCCATTATTTACATCATAAAAATCCGTGTTTTTATGTTAAAATGACTTCCGAGGAAAAGCCTTATTACGGGCGAAAACCAAAGAAAGGAAAAAAAGAAAACTGTAAATGATTGATTTAACTATGAAAAAATATTTTAAGGCACTTTTATTTGTGCTGACACTTCTTATAACATCTTCGTTCTTTATATTCGGTGCTTCTGCTGCCGATGCCTCATCAAAGGCGGGCAAGGTAGCCACGGAGAGCACTGCGCTCAACTTAAGAAAAAGCGCCACCACTTCTTCAGCAGTAGTAAAGCAGATGAAAAAGGGTAAATATCTCACCCTCTTAAAAAAGGAAGGATCCTTCTGGAAGGTGGAGTACGCTAAGGGCAAAACAGCCTATGCTCACGCAGAATACATTGACACCGTCTCTTCGAAGGCAATGTATGTGGCGACAAAGAGCGGAAATCTGAATGTCCGCTCCTCAGCGAGTGCCACAGCGGAAATAAAGACCACTCTTCCTAAGGGTACGGTAGTCATTAAGCTCTCCGAGAAGAATTCTTTCTCAAGAATCCTTTATAACGGCTCGAAGACAGGCTATGTAAGCTCGGCTTATCTCTCGGAGCTGAAAAACACGGGAGAGTATAAGAAAATCTCTCTTTCCGTGCCTTCCTTCAAGCAGACCGACTCCCGCTGGGCAAATATAAAAATAGGTACGCAGGGCGACACAATACGTTCAAGCGGCTGTACTACCACGGCTCTTTCTATGACAGAGAGCTTCCATCTGGGCAAGACTCTCACTCCCGCCGATATGGTAAAACGACTTTCTTATTCATCCTCGGGTATGCTTTACTGGCCTTCCGATTATGCTACGGAGCTCGTTTCATCCTCGGATTATCTTTCGAAAATATACTCGCAGCTGAGTAAGGGTAAGCCTGTTATTTTAGGTATGAAAAAATCAAACGGCTCTCAGCACTGGGTTGTTATCACCGGTCACACGAAGAGCACATCTTCACTTTCTGCAGGTAACTTTACCATCAATGACCCGGGCTCGAGCACAAGAACTCTCCTGAGCGAGTTCGTTTACGCTTATCCTATGGCGTATAAAATAGCTTATAAAAAATAACCGTCCTTGCGGTATTGATATTCTCCTATGATTATTGTATAATTTTCTAAAGTATCGACAAAAGGAGACAGGATATGAAAAAGAAAACTAAATCGGTAATGAAAAAATTTTTCATTGTTTTTGCAGTAATCATAATTTCTCTCATTCTCATAATCGTGCCCTGCAAGGTAGCGACAACGGTGAGTGACGGAATTTCTGTTTCTGCCCACACCTCTGCCAAGCCTTTGCTTGTGGCACACCGCGGCTTTTCCTCTGTTCGCCCGGAAAACACAATGTCAGCTTTTCATGAGGCCGCCGAGGCAGGCTTTGACGGCTATGAATTTGACATTCATACCACAAAAGACGGAAAGTGGGTGGTAATTCACGACGATACCGTAGATAGAATGACTGACGGAACAGGTAATGTGGAGGACCTCACTCTGGAGGAAATCCGTAAACTTAACCTGGATGCGGGCAACGGAAAAAAACACCTTGAAAGTCTGGTGGAAAGACCGACTGTTCCTACTCTTGAAGAGGCTTTGTATTATGCTGAAGAGTATGATATCATTCCCGTCATTGAAATCAAAAAGTGCGATATGAAATATCTGCCTGACCTTAAGTCTTATCTTGATGAAAAAGGGCTTTCGGAAAAAGCTGTGATTATCTCTTTCAATGAGGAATACTTAGAGGCTTACCGTGCTCTTGACGGGGAGGCTGAAATGCTTTATCTTTCGCACGACCCTTCAAAGGAAGATATTGATTGGTGCAATTCAAATAACTTCGGCGTTAATTTTAATCATAAAAATTTTTATAAGTGTGCTTCTGCCATCAGTTATGCTGAAAAGCAGGACGTTAAGATAGCCGTATGGACGGTCGATAATACACTTTATAAGGATATTATGGTGCTGTTCGGTGCAGAAATTATTACAACAAATAAAATTAAGCCCGTAATCAAATAAAATTTTAAATAAGGTTGCATTTTTCTTCCTAAAGTAGTATGCTATTATGTGAATAAAAATACACTGTGAAAAGGAGTGCGGAAATGAAAAAGATAATCGGTGTCACGGGTATGCACTGTGGCAACTGTGCCAAGGCTGTGGAAAAGGCTCTTTCAGAAATCGAAGGAATTTCCAAGGCAAAGGCTGACCACGAAAAAAATCAGGTCACTGCATCCATGAAAAAGGATGTGGACGACAAGCTTATTATCGAAGCTATCGAAAAAGCAGGCTTTACCCCCGGTGAAATTACAATAAAAGAAGGACTTTTTTCGTAAAGGAGAATAACAATGGCTAAAGAAAAAGTAAAAAAAGAAAAGCCCGTAAATGACCATCCTAATAAAATAGGAATAAAGGAAGCCGCAGGCTATACTATCGCCGAAGCGGGTAATATGTTTAACCTTACATATATTTCCTCTTTCCTCAAGGTCTTCCTTACGGATGTTATCGGTATTTCTGCAGGTAAAGCAGGTACCATGTTTATGGTAACCCGTATCTGGGACTGTATCAATGACCCCCTCTGGGGCGCTATGGTAGCAAAGAGAGCGCCGAGCAAAAACGGAAAATTCCGTCCCTATCTCAAATGGGTATCCTTCCCACTTGCTCTTTCCACACTTCTGTGCTTTGCACCCTATCATAAGCTCGGATTGAGCGAAGGTATCCTCCTTCTCCTTGCTTACGTTACATATATTTTCTACGGTATGATGTACACAGGTATGAACATCCCCTTCGGCTCCCTTGCTTCCGTTATCACCGACGACCCTGCAGGCAGAAGCCTTCTTTCCACCTTCCGCAGCATCGGCTCGGGTATCGGCGGTGCGGTAGTTCTTTTCGTTGCCCCCATGTTCATTTATAATAACATCGAGGTAAACGGTAAACTGGTTCAGCAGGCTGACGGAAATAAGATGTTCATTTTCGGCGTGGCTATGGCTGTGCTGTCTCTCATCTTCTATCTCTGGGGCTTCAAATCCACTAAGGAAAGAATTCCCTCCGAGGCAGACCCGAAAATTGACTTTAAGGCTACATATTTCGGTCTTCTCAAATCAAGACCCTTTGTTACTGTTGCTTTAGCCGGTGTGCTTATCAGCGGACAGCTTCAGTTCGGCTCCTTCAATGCTTATCTTTATAAAAACTATTTTGAAAACACAAATCTCAGTATGCTCGGTACAGTATGTACCTATCTTCCCACAGTTCTCCTTCTTCCCTTCATCGGTAAGCTTTCAGCCAAATACGGCAAGAAAGAGCTGTGCGGTAAGGCTACCATTGTATCAGCTATTGCTTCCGTAGCTATCGCTATCGTAGCAAATAATCAGTCCGTTCTCAATATGCTCGACCCCGTAAACGGCAGACTTCCCGCCTGGATTTATATGACAACTCTCTTCATCATCGGTATGGGCTACACCTTCGTAAGTCTTACCTGCTGGGCAGTTGTTATGGACGTTATCGACTATCAGGAATATGCCACAGGTATCAGAAACGAAAGTGCCGTTTATGCTGTTTACACCTTCTCCCGTAAGTTCGGTCAGACCATCGCAGATACCCTCGGCCTCTATCTTCTCCAGTGGGCTAAGTATGATAAGGATGTAGCAGGTATCGGCTTTATCGAAGCCAACGGAACCAGTAAGAAAATTATGTTCATCTGCACCATCATCCCTGCCTTCGTTTACACAGGCGTATGGCTTCTTATGCGCTTCGGTTATCCTCTCACCAAGGAAAGACTCGAGCCTATCTACGCTCACGTAAGAGCCAAGAGAGAAGAGGCAGCTAAGGAAGCGTAAGTTAAATGCAGAATTAATAAATCAGCCACAAAGATTTTTACGTCTTTGTGGCTTTATTCTATTTACAGAGATTTATTACTGTTTTGCCCTTTTTCTCAGCGAGTGTTTTAACTTTGTATGCTCCCCCATAATTTTTCCATACATAGGTTACCACATAGTCTGCTTGACTCAGCATCCATTTGTTGCGGTGGTCTATGACATATCTTTTTGGTACTGCTTCCAGTTCCTCGTCTGGATAAAGGGTATGCTCCCAATTCTCGTTTTCCTCTCCCTCAGGCAGTTTATGAAATACTACGGAATAATTTATATGTTTATACACAGCAGAAAAAAGCTTAAGCTCTGACAGTACCATCGAATCGAATCTTCCGTTATTGCCAACTAAAAACCATCCGACGCCTTCGTTTTCGATTAGGTTAATCAGAACCTGTTTTAAATTATACCGTATACTTTCGGGTGCATCACGGTGCCCGAAGAATGTACAGATATTTTCCATATTATCACCTCATAAGTACGGGAATATATGACATTCTGTAAATGTCATATCTGAAGGGATTATAACATATAATTTCCTTGTTGACAAGCACAAAATGTCAAATAGAATGGGGATAATATATGTTTATTAATAAGAGTGCAGACGGACTTAATAATGTTTGCGGTAAAAATATCGCTCAACTCCGTATGAAAATGGGAATATCTCAGAGAGAGCTTGCGGATAAAATGCAGTTAGTTGAAATTGATATTGATAAAAATGCTATTCAGCGTATTGAATGCGGGAAGCGTTTTGTTACGGATATAGAGATTGTTGCATTTGCAAAGGTTTTCAATATAACTCTCGATGAGCTTTTATACTAAAAAAATAACCACAGAGATTTTTGCTTCTCTGTGGTGTTTTATTTGCTTTTATTGAGCGGAATATCTCTTATTCCTTTCCGCGGTATCAGTCGCTGCTTTGCGTTTTGCACTTTGAACTTTGCACTATCTCAAGCCCCTTCTCATACCCTTGATAATACATCTTAAGCACCGCATCTCTGTCCTTGGTCAGAGTTTTCATACCGTAGCAGTCCTCGGGCTCGGCGATGATTACCTTGCCTTCCTTTTCGAGTTCTTCAAGCTCTCTGAGGGATTCGGCGTTCCGTGTGTGAATGGTCTCGGAAAGGCGGAGAATTTCCGGGTATCGCCCGGGAATTTTGCGGAGAATGGGCAGATATTCCAGGGGGATAAGGTAGTCCTTTCTCGGCTTCGTCAGCACCACGATAAGTTTGTCACAGCCGTCCTCGAAGGCTTTTTTGTAGGGTATGGGGTCGGCCAGGCCACCGTCATAATAGTCCTCACCGTCAATGCTTATCGGTTTGCAGACGAGCGGAAGACAGCAGGTGGCTTTAAGATAGATATAGTCATTTTTTACGAACTGACTTTTATCGATATAACAGGCCTTGCCGTCCTCGGCACGCGTAACAACGAGTCTGAAAACCGAATCCGAAGCCATAGCCGTATCAAAATCAAGAGGATTTTCACCGCCCTCGTTGCTGAGGGTTGAATAAAGATAGTCGAGGTTAAGAAAGGAGCCGTTTTTCAGAAAGGTTTCCACTCCCAAAAGCTCCTTGCGCATAAAATATTCGTGGTAAAAGGTTAGTGTTCTGCCTCTCTGACGGGCAAGATAAGTAATAAGGTTGGCGGCACCTGCGGAAACGCCGAGGCAGTAGTCAGCGGTGACCCCTTCATCGAGAAAAGCATCATAAATACCGCTTGAAAAAACGCCCCTTATTCCTCCGCCTACGTCGATTATACCTGTCACGGCTTCTCCTCCTTTGTTCCTTTTTCATAATTATAGAATTTTTACTCCGTATTGTCAATATTTTTTATTATTGGCTAAACTTTTACGCTTTAACATCTTGAAAGATAATGAGAATGATTGTATAATAACATATTATTGTAACTTTTCGGAGGGAAAAGAATGACCAAGCAGAGACGTGCCGGTGTACTCATGCATATCTCATCCGTACCGGGTAAATACGGTATCGGCGTTATGGGCAGAGATGCCGTCGATTTTATAAACAGACTTGAAAGGGGAGGCTTCCGCCTGTGGCAGGTTTTGCCTCTTAATCCGGTGGATGATACAGGCTCACCCTACTGCTCTTGCAGTGCTTTTGCAGGAAATATCAGCCTTATTGACCCCGAATGGCTTTATGAGAAAAAGCTCATCAGTGAAAGCACCTTAAAGGATAACGAATACAGCGGAACTGTCTATACTGCCGATTATGCCTTCGCTTATGAAAAGAGGATGAAGGCACTCCGTGAGGCTTACGGAAACATCACTGCAGAGGATAAAGCGGTAGTTGAACTCTTTGCTGAGCAGAATGTGTGGGCAGAGGACTATGCCTTTTATATGGCACTGAAATCCTTCAACGGTGAAAAGCCCTGGTGGGAGTGGGAGGATAAATATGCCCGCTACGAAAAGGCACAGAAGGAAAAAGAAAGTTTCAGAGACGAAATTGATTTTTGTCTCTTCACTCAGTATGTTTTCTTCACCCAGTGGCGAGTGCTGAAAGAATATGCAAACAGCAAAAATATCGGTGTTTTAGGTGATATGCCCATTTATGTCAGCCGTGACAGTGCCGATGTATGGAGCGAAAGAGGTCTTTTCGAAATCAATGAGAAGAGCCTTGCACCCACAGAGGTTTCGGGTGTGCCCCCTGACTATTTCTCCGAGGAGGGACAGCTCTGGGGTAATCCTCTTTACAACTGGAATAGAATGGAAAAGGAAAACTTCGCCTGGTGGATAAAGAGACTTACCGCCGCATTAAAGCTTTACGACAGAGTGAGAATTGACCATTTCAGAGCCTTTGCCTCCTATTGGGCAGTACCTGCCGAAAGCAAGACAGCCAAAACGGGTAAATGGATAGACGGACCGGGAATGAAGCTCTTTAATGAAGTGAAAAAACAGCTTCCCGAGGCAGATATTATCGCTGAGGATCTGGGAACCTTCGGTGAGGATGTGATAAAGCTCTTAGAGGATACACAGTTCCCGGGTATGAGAGTAATTCAGTTCGGATTCGACCCTAACGGCGACAGCACACATCTGCCTCATAACTATCCGAAAAATTCCGTCGCCTATGTGGGCACTCACGATAATAATACTATTTTAGGCTGGCTGTGGGAAGCAAAGGAAGATGAAAGAAAATACGCACTCCGTTACTGCTGCTACGGCGGTAATAACTGGGGTGAGGGCGGACATTACAGCGGCTCCTGCCGGGCCATTATTGAAACGGTGTGGAGAAGCAGTGCGGATACAGCCATAGTAGCCGTTCAGGATATGTGTGGCTTCGGTGCAGATGCGAGAATGAACACTCCGGGAACAAGTGAAAAGAACTGGAAAATCCGTTTCAGCAAGGAAGCTCTCGACGGTATAGATTACGATTATTACAGAGAGATAAACAGGGTTTACAGAAGGTATTATTAATGCGGAATTCGGACTGCGGGATGCGAAATTGCGTATGATATTTCGGAAAGTATTAAGTGATACACCGCCGCTTTTACGGGGGATAGTAGGGGCGACCATTGGTCGTCCGAGGCTAAATCGCTTACCGAAAATAATTGGTAGGGGCGGATATCATCCGCCCGCAGCTAATTGAATTAATAATATTTACGGAGTATACAATGGAAAGCTACATAGGAATATTTCTGATGCTCTTTATTCTGTTCGTAATTTACCGACAGGAAAAACAGCAGATTATAAAAAGAATAGTAAATAAAAAGAAAGGCACGGGAAAACAGATGCTTAAATTAGCTGAAAACTTTGTAGGTAAAAGATGTATTGTTTATACCTTCAATAATCAGATTGTAGGTACGGTTAAGGAAATCGGTGAAAACGGCATTCTTCTCGAAGAGAAAGAAAATCTGCAGATAATCAACCCCGATTATATAGTCAGAATAAGAGAATACCCGAAGAATAAAAAGGGTAAGGATAAAAGTGTAATTGTAGACTGATAATAACGGAAACAGATATAAGAGAAAAATGGATATATATAAATTTCAAAAAGCAGTTTTAGAGCAAAAAGAAGATGAAATAAGAGACTTTTTTCATCAGGAGGCTTATGTGAATTGGCACTGCACAAATGAACATTTTACTGTGGATGAATTTATTATCGCAAACTGCGAATATCCCGGTGAGTGGGACGGTGAAGTCAAAAGGGTAGAAGAAAAAGGTGACTTGATTATTGCGGTTGCCAATGTTTATCCGAAAGACAGAAGTGCTTCATTTCACGCAGTTTCTTTTATAAAAATTAAAGATGATAAAATCGTCGCTATGGACGAATATTGGGCTGATGACGGCTTACCGCCTCAATGGCGAACAGATAAAAACATCGGCACAAAGATTAAATAAATAATATTACAACTCAATTCGGCGGGAAATGACTTTCATTTTAAATAACATTTCCCCGCGATTCCGAATTTCGCATTTCGAATTCCGAATTGATTTGGAAAGGAAGATATAAATGATGGAAATTATCAATCACGGCGTGCATTTAGTTGACGGCAGAATACTCGTTGACGGCACAGCCGAAGAGCAGAAGGCACAGCTTTCCTCTATGGGTCTTTCTCCCCGTGAGGACAGAAACGGCACTATAGCCTATTCTATACTTAATGCTCACAACACTAAAAAAAACGATGAAAAAATGAGGATCAAATTTGACTCTCTCATTTCTCACGATATTACCTATGTAGGTATCATTCAGACAGCAAGAGCCAGCGGACTCAAGGAATTCCCCATTCCCTATGCTCTTACCAACTGTCATAACAGCCTCTGTGCAGTAGGAGGTACCATTAATGAGGACGACCACGTTTTCGGTCTCTCTGCCGCTAAAAAATACGGCGGTATCTATGTCCCCGCCAATCAGGCAGTTATCCATCAGTTTGCCCGTGAAATGATGACAGGCTGCGGTAAAATGCTCCTCGGCTCTGACAGCCATACCCGTTACGGTGCTATGGGTACTATGGGTGTGGGCGAAGGCGGTCCCGAGCTCGTTAAACAGCTCCTTTCAAACACCTGGGACGTAAATCCTCCTCAGGTAGTTTTAGTATATTTAGAAAATGCTCCCAAAAGGGGAGTCGGCCCTCACGACGTAGCGATTGCACTTTGCGGTGCGGTGTTCAAGGAAGGTCTTGTTACCAATAAGGTGCTCGAATTTGTAGGTCCCGGTGTTAAGAATCTCTCTATGGATTTCAGAATCGGCATCGATGTTATGACAACTGAAACTGCCTGTCTTTCCTCTATCTGGGAAACAGACGATACTGTTAAGGATTTCTATACCGTTCACGGCAGACCGAATGATTACAAAGCTCTTTCTCCTGAAAAGGTGGCTTATTACGATATGGCTATCAGGGTTGACCTTTCAAAGATTGAAAGTATGATAGCTCTTCCCTTCCACCCCTCTAATGCTTATACCATTCATCAGCTCCAGGAAAATCCCGAAATCCTCTTTGAGGTTGAAAAAGCTGCTAAGGCTCAGTTCGGTGACAAGGTAGACTTCAGACTTTACGATAAGGTGAAGGATGGCAAAATTTATATCGATCAGGGTGTTATCGCAGGCTGTGCAGGCGGTATGTTCGAAAATATCTGCGAGGCTGCTGCTATCCTTGACGGCAAGAGCACAGGTGACGGCTACTTCAATCTTTCCGTATATCCCTCAAGCGTGCCCGTAAATCTTGCTCTTTTAAGAAACGGTGTACAGGCCAAATTGCTCGAAGCCGGTGCAGTCTTCAAGCCTTGCTTCTGCGGTCCCTGCTTCGGTGCAGGTGATGTTCCCGCCAATAACGGCCTTTCCATCAGACACACCACCCGTAACTTCCCCAACCGTGAGGGCAGTAAGCCCGGTGACGGACAGCTCGCTTCCGTGGCACTCGTGGACTCACGTTCTATCGCCGCTACGGCTCTCAATAAGGGCGTCCTCACAGCCGCCACAGACATCGAAATCCCCGAATATGACAGCGCATATACCTTCGAAAAGGGTGTTTATGACAAGAGAGTTTATCAGGGCTTCGGCAAACCCGAAAAGGAATCGGAGCTTCGCTTCGGCCCCAACATCACCGACTGGCCCGAAATGTATGCCCTCGAGGATAATCTTCTCTTAAAGCTCGCCTGTGTAATCCACGACGATGTTACCACCACCGATGAGCTTATTCCCTCAGGTGAAACCTCATCTTACCGTTCAAATCCTCTTAAGCTCGCAGAATTCGCACTTTCACGCCGTGAGCCCGAATATGTAAACCGTGCCAAGGCAGTAGCCGCCGAGGAAAAGAAGAGAAGAGAAAGCGCTTCTGAGGAAGTAAATGCTGTTCTTGCAAAGGTTTGTGACAATGCTGACGAAACAGCTAAACACACCCAGTTCGGCTCCTGTGTATTTGCCTGCCGTCCCGGTGACGGCTCCGCCCGTGAACAGGCTGCTTCCTGTCAGAAGGTATTAGGCGGCTTCGGTAACATCTGCTACGAATTTGCAACCAAGCGTTACAGAAGCAACTGTATTAACTGGGGTATTCTTCCCTTTACAATTGATAAGGACAGAGAATTCAATTACAGCCACGGCGATTATGTTTTTGTTCCCGGTATCAGAGATGCCATTAAAAACGGTAAGGAAGAAATTCCCGCCAAGGTTATTACCGCTGACGGTGCGGAAGACATCACTCTTTATGTAAAAGGCCTTACCGAGGAAGAAAAAACCATCATTCTCGAAGGCTGTCTTATGAATTATTACAAAGCACAGATGAAATAATAGTATTATCTTTGTGAGGTATTTTCGAAAAAAATTGATTTTACCCCTTTACTTTTCAGACTCTGTGTGTTATAATCTTCAAGCATTATGCCGATTTCTCGGTCTGCGGGTAAAAATTCACCTGCCGCTCACTGGGGGTTTGGCGAATGAAATATTTTTATGAGGTGAAAAACCATGATGACAAAAGAACAGAAAACCGCAATTATCAAAGAATACGCTGCTCACGAAGGTGACACAGGTTCACCCGAAGTACAGATTGCTCTTCTTACTTTCAGAATCAACAATCTTACTGAGCACCTCAAGACTAACAAGAAGGACCACCACTCACGCAGAGGTCTCCTTATGATGGTTGGTCAGAGAAGAAACCTTCTTGCATACCTTCAGAAGAACGACATCGAAAGATACCGTTCAATCATTGCAAGACTCGGTATCCGTAAGTAATTGCATCCTTTGGGCAGACATGAATTATATCGTGTCTGCCTTTTTTCCGTCAAAGACATAAGGCAGTATTAACATAGGGTTAGCACTAAATTGAGCTTTATTAATGAAGATGTAAGGCTGAATTTATTGCTAAACCTCTGCCTTGTGTTTAAAATATAAAATTATGAAAAGCGAGGTAGAAAAAATGTTTCCCGAATTCAGAAAATTTGAAACAACTCTTGCAGGCAGACCTCTCGTAGTCGAAACAGGCAAAATGGCAGGTCTTGCAGGCGGCTCATGTCTTATCAGATATGGCGAAACAGAAGTTCTTTGTACAGCTACTATGGCTGCAAAGCCCAGAGAAGGCGTTGACTTCTTCCCTCTCTCTGTTGACTTCGAAGAAAAGCTTTACTCCGTAGGCCGTATTCCCGGCTCCTTCCAGAGAAGAGAAGGCAAGGCAAGCGAAAAGGCTACTCTTTCATCACGTGTTATCGACAGACCCATCCGTCCTCTTTTCCCCAAGGATATGAGAAACGATGTAGGTGTTGTTGCCACAGTTATGTCAGTTGACCAGGACTGCCTTCCCGAAATCACAGCTATGATCGGTGTTTCCATCGCAATTTCTATTTCAGAAATTCCCTGGGATGGCCCCATCAGCGGTGTTTCAGTTGGTCTTGTTGACGGTAAGTTCGTTATCAACCCCACAGAGGCTGAAAGAGAAAAGAGCGAAATGGCTGTTACCGTTGCTTCTACAGCAGACCTTGTTGCTATGATCGAAGCAGGCGCTAACGAAATCGACAACGAAACTATGTTCGACGGTATTATGTATGCCCACAAGGTAAATCAGGAAATTGTTGAATTCATCAAGGGCATCCAGAAGGAAATCGGTAAGGAAAAGGTTCCCTTCGAATCACAGGATCCCGCTCCCGAAATGTTCGAGGCTATCAAGGAATTCGCTATTGATGATGTTAAGTTTGCTCTTGACACCGATGACAAAAGAATCCGTGACGAAAGACTTAAGCCCGTATACGAAAAGGTACACGAGAGATTTGACGAGGAATATGCTGACGTTATCGAAAAGATCGACGAATGCATGTACAAGCTCCAGAAGTACGTAGTAAGACGCTGGCTCCTCGATGAAGGCAAGCGTGTAGACGGCAGAGGCATCAACGATATGCGTCCTCTCGATGCACAGGTTGACCTTCTTTCCAGAGTACACGGCTCAGGTATGTTCACCCGCGGTCAGACTCAGGTTCTCACCGTAACAACCCTCGGACCTATGAGTGATGCACAGCTTCTTGACGGTCTTGACAACGAAACCGAGAAGAGATATATCCACCACTATAACTTCCCCTCATACTCTGTAGGCGAAACCAAGCCCTCCAGAGGTCCCGGCAGAAGAGAAATCGGTCACGGTGCTCTGGCTGAAAGAGCTCTCGTTCCCGTTATCCCCTCAGTAGAGGAATTCCCCTACGCTATCAGACTCGTTTCCGAGGTTCTTTCCTCAAACGGCTCTACATCACAGGCTTCCATCTGCGGCTCCACACTTTCACTTATGGCAGCAGGTGTTCCCATTAAGGCTCCCGTAGCAGGTATCTCTTGCGGTCTTATCAGCGAAGGCGACCGTTTCATGACAATGGTTGACATTCAGGGTCTCGAAGACTTCTTCGGAGACATGGACTTCAAGGTAGCAGGTACCAAGAAGGGTATCACAGCTATTCAGATGGACCTTAAGGTTCACGGTCTTACTCCCGAAATCATCAAGGAAGCATTCGAAAAGACTTACGATGCAAGAATGAAGATCCTCGACGAGGTTATGCTTCCCTGTATTGCAGAGCCCAGAGCAGAGCTTTCCAAGTATGCTCCCAAGATGCTTACAACAAAGATTGACCCTGAAAAAATCGGTGATGTTATCGGTAAGCAGGGCAAGGTTATTCAGAAGATCTGTGCAGAGTGCGACTGTAAGGTTGACGTTAATGAGGACGGTTCAATCTTCGTTTCAGCAATTGATCTTGATAACGCAAGACGTGCTATCACAATCATCGAGACAATCGCAAACGATCCCGAAGTTGGTTCTATCTTCCGCGGTGTAGTTACAAGACTTATGAGCTTCGGTGCATTTGTTGAAATCGCTCCCGGTAAGGAAGGTCTCGTTCACATTTCAAAGCTTGACGTTAAGAGAACTGAAAAGGTTGAAGACTGTGTAACAGTCGGCGACGAGGTTATCGTTAAGGTTCTTGAAATTGACGACCAGGGCAGAATTAACCTTTCCAGAAGAGATGCTCTCATCGAAATCGAAGGTCTCACTCCTGAGGATGACGGCGAAGAAGCTCCCAGAAGAAACGGTGACCGCAGAAGAAACGGCGATCGCAGAAGAAGAGACAGATAATTAATCTCTGAAAAATTAAAAGGTGTACAAGTCAGAAGATTTGTACACCTTATTTTTATGTATTTTCTTTCAGACAAGTTTCCTTTTCCGTCTGCGTCAGCATATTAAGCAGGTTAAGGAAAAAGCTTCGTGTTTTGTTCTTTGTGGCTAAAAGTCCTACGGTCTGTCCGTGGTCACCCTTTATGGCGGGCATAATATTCCACACGCCCTTTTCGGGAGTGCCGTCGAAGTCCTTGCCCGGCTCATCAAAGGGATTTTTCGCCGAAGGAACATTAACCAGACCGTCATTCTCGTGCCATTCTTCACCGAAGGTTATACCGTATTCATCATCTGACGGAAAGCTTATGTTGGCGATGAGCCTGCCGAAAAGTTTGAGCAAGGGGAATTTCATATACTTGGTGGAGAATTCCTCGCCCGGGGCACCGCTGGCATAGTAGCAGAAGTAGTAAATGTTTTTACTGATTTCTATTTTCTCGTTAAGCTCCAGTGCACCGCTGAAGGAAAGGTCACGGAGAATATGGTCGTCACTGTCACGGACACGGTTGACGGCTGTGAGAATTTTATCGGGCTTTTTTTCACCCTTAAGAGGTGTTAGACCGAACTGCTCCATCTGAGCGTCCACTAACCTTCCGTACAGTGGTGTTCTTCCAAAGAGGCTGACGGCTAAATTTGTACCGCGTCCCATAGTATGTATAAGGTTCTTTTCTTCGGCTAATTTAAAAAGAAGCGTGCCGTTATTGGGTGAACAGAGAGTGGTTACGCTGACAATAAGCTTTTCATTTCCGCCGACGAAAAGGGGAGATATATCATTTCCATCAGTAGAGCTTCGCTCTTCCTCATCACCGTAGGTGAGTAAATGGGCTAAAAGCCTTACCACCTGTCCGCCGTGGCTGTGGCCGATGAGGTGCACACTTCTTTCACCGAAACCGTCGAAGAGAGGCTTTTCATATTTTCTGCCGAAGCGGTCGTGATTTCTCTTTCCCGAGTGTGCCTTGCCGTAGTCCACTCTCGTTCCTGTAAGCTGTGCATAAAGCTCACAGGCATTATCCCAGGCACTTGATATTGGGCCTACCGAGGCGGCATAGCATTCGTAGTCGCATTTGCGGAGAAAGTCAAGCAGACTTCCAGTGGTGGCGCCCCAGTAGGGAACAGATTTGTTTATACCCGTTAAATCGCCCCAGCCGAACATACCGTGGACAAAAATGAAGGGACTGCCGTTTCTTTTTTTCATAATTGACACCTCTTTGCGGCACTTAGATGTTTTTATTGTAGCACATCTTCATTTTTTAAATCAATAATTTGAATATTAATATTTATTATGAAAAATATTTGTATTATGTGTCGATTGACAAAGGAAGTCTGATTTTATATAATAATTACAGAGTATATAATAGGAGATGATAAAATGAAAAGCACAAATAAAGGAATGAATATGGCATCAGTTTTAAATCT
>JAZNMU010000103.1:0-11447 GCA_045579865.1 Acutalibacteraceae bacterium | reverse complement strand
CATCAAGGATTTCATTATTGAAACTGTTGAAACAGCAGGTCCCAACCCCTGTCCTCCCATGGTAGTAGGCGTAGGTATCGGCGGTACATTCGATAAGGCTGCACTTTTAGCTAAGAAGGCTCTTATGAGACCTATCGACTCCGAAAATCCCGATCCTTACTATGCAGACCTCGAAAAGGAAATGCTCGAAAAGATCAATGAGCTCGGCATCGGACCTCAGGGCTTCGGCGGTAAGACCACAGCTATCGGTCTCAACATCGAAACTCTTCCCACTCACATCGCAGGTATGCCTTGTGCTATCAACATCAACTGTCACGTAACACGTCATCAGTCGGAGGTAATCTAAAATGGAAAAGAGAATTACATTACCCCTTACCGAAGAAATCGCAAAGTCCCTCAAAGCAGGTGACAGAGTTCTTCTCACAGGTATCATCTACACATCCAGAGACGCAGGTCACAAGAGAATGTGTGAATCCCTCGCAAAGGGCGAAGAATTACCCATCGATCCCATGAACGCTACCATCTACTATGTTGGCCCCACACCCGCTAAGCCCGGTACAGTTATCGGCTCTGCAGGCCCCACAACCAGCGGCAGAATGGACGCTTATGCTCCCACAATGATGTCCGTTGGCGCAAGAGGTATGATCGGTAAAGCCGCAAGACTTCCTGAGGTTGTTGACGCTATGAAGAAATACTCAGGCGTTTACTTCGGTGCCATCGGCGGTGCAGGCGCTCTTCTTGCTAAGTGCATCAAGAGTGCAAAGCTCATCGCTTATGAAGATTTAGGCGCAGAAGCACTCCGTGAGCTTTATGTAGAAGATATGCCTCTTATGGTTATCATCGACAGCGAAGGTAATAACCTTTACGAGCTCGGCAGAGAAGAATATCTTAACAGCAAGAAATGATAAACAAAGAACCGTCGTATTAATTTACGGCGGTTCTTCATTTGTTTGGCGACTATCGGAGTTTTAAAACATAACCGAAGGGTTATATTAAATTAATAATAGCACATAACAGGTACAATGTAATAAAGTATAATCATTTGGTTATATTTTAATTGTTCGGGTTGTTGTAAAAGAAACCGCGAGTTCAGAGAAGATAACGATTATACACAGAAACAGGTGGCAGAATATCTTAAAATCAAGCAGCATCAGTACAGCTGTTACGAAAAAGACTACAGAGACATTCCTTCGGATATACTTATTGCGCTTGCTGATTATTATAATATTACTGTAGATTATATTTTGGGTAGGACGGACGAGAAGTGAAAGAATATTTATTCTTATTTCTCAAATAATATTGACAAAAGAGTTAATTTGTAATACAATGTAATACAGAAAGGGGTGCTTTATATGACTATATCCTTAAGATTGAGCGAAGAAGATACATTACTGATAAAGAAATATGCTGAAATTAACAGCCTTTCTGTTTCTGAGCTTATCAGACAGTCTGTTATGGAGCGGATTGAAAATGAATATGACCTTGAAATGTTCAATAAGGCTTTGGCTGAGTATAAAAAGAATCCCGTAACTTATTCTCTTGACGAAGTGGAAAAGGAACTGGGCTTGATATGAAATATAAGGTTGAATTTACAGAGAAGTCTTTGAAACAGCTTAAGAAAATGGATCCGCACACAGCTTCACTGATTTTAGGATGGATAAGGAAAAATCTCGAGGGAACTGAAAATCCACGTCAGCACGGAAAAGGTCTCACTGCCGATAAAAGTGGCCAATGGCGTTACCGTGTAGGTGATTACCGTCTGCTCGCCGAGATAGAGGATGACAGAATCGTTATTCTGATTTTAAGTGTCGGCCACAGAAGGGAAATTTATAATTGATAATATTAACTTGACAACCGAATAAATTTGAAGACGGTCAGTCTCTAAATTAGTTGATTATTTTATGAAAACAACCGCCTAAGTAGAGAGAGGCGGTTGTTTTAGTATTTTAGGAGGACTATATGAAATACATAACCCCACTTTCAAATAACGAAAAAATCTCACAGGTTGCTCTCGGCTGTATGCGAATAGGCGACAAAAGCGACAAGGAAATGGACTTCTACCTTAATAATGCCGTGGAGCTTGGCTTTAACTACTTCGACCACGCAGACATTTACGGCAGAGGCAAGTGCGAGGAGGTTTTCGGTGCGGCACTCAAAAGGAATCCCGACTTAAAGGATAAAATCTATATTCAGACCAAATGCTCCATCGTGCCCCACGTAATGTACGACTTTTCCAAAGAGCATATCATTTCATCCGTAGACGGCTCACTTAAAAGACTTGGTCTTGAAAGAGTTGACACACTTCTTCTTCACCGCCCCGATTTACTTATGGAGCCTGATGAGGTTGCCGAAGCCTTCGACGAGCTTGAAAAAGCCGGCAAGGTCAAATATTTCGGTGTTTCAAACCACAGTCCTATGCAGATTGAACTGCTTAAAAAGAGCGTAAAACAGCCTTTACTTTTTAATCAGATGCAGCTTTCCATAACCAATGCTCAGATGATTTCAAACGGTGCAAATGTCAATATTCCTAATTGTGACGGTGTGAACTATGACGGCTATCTCCGTGATTACTGCAGACTGGGTGGTATCACCGTTCAGCCCTGGTCACCGCTGCAGTACGGCTTTATTGAAGGCAGCTTCCTTAAAAACAGAAAGTATAAGGATTTGCATAAGGTTATCGACGAGGTTGCCGAGAAATACGGTATTACCGACACAGGTGTGGCTATTGCATGGCTTCTCCGTCTCCCTGAAAAGATGCAGCCCATCGTCGGTTCAACCAATCCCGACAGAATCAAGGCAGTGGCTGAGGCATCAGATGTAACTCTTTCTAAAGAAGACTGGTACAGAATTTATCTTGCCGCAGGATATAAATTGCCGTAAACAGTACACTCACCTCTCAGTCACTCTGTGAAAGCTCTCCTCATTGAAAAGAGCTAATTTAAGCCTCTCCTGAAAGGAAATTCCCCTACCAGGGGAAATGTCCGTGACAGAGGAACGGACAAAAGGGTGCCAGTCTCTCGGAGAGAAAGGTGGCTGCGAAGCAGACGGAGAGGTTCAATTCTTAAGTTTTCCTTAAATTCCCCGTAAGGCTCTTGCCTTGCGGGTTTTTATTTGCTAAACTGAAAGCAGAGGTGATACTATGAAAAAAGCAGTAAAAACAGCCGCCATTGTTTCGGGTGTGCTACTTTTAGGTAACGGTCTTCTGATGTCGGTTATCGCTAACTTTAATATCGGTCTTGTGCCCGTTTACGGTCTCGGGGCAGTACTGACGGCTTACGGTATCTTTTTTGACAAGATAAAACACAGAAAAATTCTTGATGTGGTTCTCGGTGTCGGTCTGACCGTACTGATAGTTTTCGGTGTCTTTATAGGAATTTACGGAGACAACGATACAGCAGACTACACGGAGCAGACGGTTATCGTCCTCGGCTGCGGCATAAGAGGGGAGAGGGTTAGTGTAGGTCTTGCTAAAAGGCTGGATAAGGCTTACGAATACCACATGAAAAATCCCGATGCGGTCATAATCGTTTCGGGCGGTCAGGGGCCACAGGAGGATATACCCGAGGCACTTGCTATGAAGCGGTATCTCGTCGAAAAGGGAGTTCCCGAGGAACAGATAATAATGGAGGACAAGTCCACCTCTACCATAACAAACTTCAGAAACTCTTATGAAATAATGTTAGAAAGATATCTTCCTGCTCATTCTACGGTTTTCGTCACTAATGCTTATCACGTTTACCGTGCTGCTCAATATGCGGAGAGTGAGGGATTCAAAGAAATAAAACATCTCGGAACGGATATAATATGGTACACGGTGCCCATGAATTATATGAGAGAAATGCTCGCTGTAGTAAAAATGTGGGTAGTGGATAACTTACTTATGGTAATTTGTAGGGCGGTATGACCTCATCCCGCCGTGACGGAGAGGTTCGTAGGGGCGACCATCGGTCGTCCGCGACACACCGACAATTAAACAAAAACACCGCAGAAATCAATCTGCGGTGTAAAATTTTATCTTGCTCCGAATCAGAAGAGAATGATAAGGAACTGTGATACAAGCACAACTGCGATAAGAGCGATGGGATAAGTGGAAGCATAAGCTGCTGCCACATCCTCTGTACCTGCTGTACCGATGAGTGTACCGAGAGCGGGAGTGGAGGTCATACCGCCTGTGATGGAGCCGAGGTTGTTGAGAAGGCTGAGCTTGAGAACATATTTGGCGAAAAGGAAACCGATAATGAGAGGAACGAGGGTCATAATGATGCCGTATACGAAGTACATAGCATCGAAGTTTTCCACGAATTCAGCGCCACCGGGAATACCTGCACCTACGAGGAAGAGTACAAGACCGAGCTCACGGAAGAGCTTGAGAGTGCTCTGTGCGGGCATAATGCTAACCTTACCGATGCGTGAGAAGTGGCCGAGAACAAGGCTTGCGAGAAGACAGCCGCCTGTGGTGGTGAGAGAGAAGCATGTACCGCTGAGACCTTCGGAGGAGAGGGGAATTTTTATCTGACCTAAAAGTGAGCCGATAATAGCAGCGAGAGAGAAAGCGGCGATGCCCATGTGGTCAATTTCAAAGATTTTGCCTGTATAGGCTTTCTTTTCGCCTTCGGCTTTAACTACGAGCTTAGCACGTTCTTCGTCCATATTTGCCTTTGTAAGCTTGGGAATAATCTGTACGAAAAGAACTACGCCGATAACACCGAAGATGTAAGCGATACCGTGACCTACGGAAACGAGAGCCTGATATTCTTCTGCTACGGTAGCCTTAGCTGCAGAGAAAGCGGGAGTGGAAGTAAGTGAGCCTGAAAGAAGACCTACTATCATAGCTACGAAGCCGTCCTGGTCAGTGATGGCACCGCCGTAGCCGATTACTTCACCCATAGCGATACAGCCTGCAGCGGAAAGACCGCCGGCGAGGATAATTATAAGGCCTAAAAGAACATAGGATTTGAAGTTTCTTTTGAAATTGCCGAAAAACTTCGGACCTGCGATGAAGCCGACTGATGTTACGAAGAGAACGAGACCGAGGCTTTCTACGAGGGAAAGACCGGCATTGAAGTCGTAAGGCTTAGAGGAAAGAGCGAATACTAACTGTCCGTCACCGTTTACGCTGAAAGCGAGAGCGCCGAGGATGAGAGCCACGATGAAAACGCCTGCGTCGCCGAGTGAAACACCCTTTACGGTGATTCTGCCCAGAGCATAACCGCCGAAGAGAACAGCAAATACAACTAAAAGCAGGGTTGAGATGTTACTGATGGAGATAACTCCGCCTAAGAAACTCATAATTGAGACCTCCGATAATTTTTTCTTTTTTGATGGTATATCGTTTTTACCTCGAATATTCTATCATTTACCATAAAAAAAGACAAGAATAAAACTGTACAAACATAACAAAAAAACAGATTAGGATTTGTTGAATAAGCATAGGTATTATTAGTAAACAGGGAAAATAAAAATAGTGATAAAAAAATTAAAAAAGTTCTGAAAAACACTTGACATTTGATGTGCGGATGTGTATAATATCACTTGTTCGTTGCGGAATTGTGTAAGGGTAGCACAGCAGACTCTGACTCTGTTTGTCTGGGTTCGAATCCTAGTTCCGCAGCCAAACGAAAATCCGTTCTCGATAGAGGACGGATTTTTGTTTGTATTATTCATTATTCAATATTCATCATTCATTATTCATTACTGCAGAACGGATTTTCAAATGAATAATGAATATTGAAGTCGCTTCGCTGATGAATAATGAATAATTGTAGGCGGGACACCCGCACCCGATTGTAATTTCAGATAGTGTGTGATATAATCATATCGACAAATAAGAATTTGTGAATCGGTTTTTATCTGTTCAGCTCATCAATTAAAGGAAGGTTTTGAAATGGACTTTACAAAATATCTTTTTTGTTATTTTACAGGTAATATGCCCGAGGAGGAAAGAATACATTTCGCTGTCTCAGATGACGGATACAACTTTACTTCCGTTAATTCAGGGAAACCTGTAATTATCCAGACAAAAGGAAAAAAATGTTGCCGCGATCCTTTTATATTCCGTGATGAGGACAATTTGTTCCACATCATCGCAACAGATATGAGATCCCAGGACGGTTGGAGCAGTAACAATTCAATGATTGTATGGGACAGTAACGATTTAATTAATTGGCATAATGAACGCATAATTGATTTTTCCCGTTTTGAAGAGACAAAGAGTGCAGACAGAGTGTGGGCACCGCAGATTATATATGATAAATTCAGAAACGAATATATGATTTATTGGACTCACCACAATACTGATGACGGTTTGGATACAATCATATGGTATGCTTATACGAAGGACTTCTGTCATCTAACAACTGCACCAAAGGTTCTGTTCAAACCGAAAAGCGGGATGTGTGCAATTGATGCAGATATAATCGAGCATAAGGAAAAATATTATCTTTATCAGGCTGACGGTGAAAAAGAAGCAATTTGTTACTGTGTGGCAGACAGACCCGACGGTCCGTATTCTGAGCCTGATAACAACAAGGTTTCCGTTGCTGATACCGCATTGGAGGGCAACTGTATATACAGGATACTCGGTACAGACAAATTTGTTATGATTGCCGATCAGTTCAAAAAAGGCGGATACTTTATGCAGGAAACAACAGATCTGGTTAAGTTCAGCAAGGTAAATGAAAACAAATTTTCACTTAATCACCTGAGACCTCGTCACGGATCAGTTCTTCATATCACTGAGCAGGAGTACACTCTTTTAAAGAATTTGAATATCTGAGCTAAAAAATCCACTTTATCATCTTGTAGCCAATTTGGTTTAAACAGCAACAGAAAGCTCCCGTCCAAATCTGAACGGGAGCCTTATTTTTTATTTTGTCCGATTATCAGCCGAGAAGCTGATTGAAATAGTAAGCAGCCTCTGCCTTAGTGATTTCTGCGCCTACATTGAAGCTCTTTGAAGTGAGAACCTTATATGTAAGAGTAAAGCCCTTGAAGAAGGAAACGAAGCCTCTCTTTGCGGAAACACCCAAAAGACCTAATGCGAAGGAGAGCACACTTGCTTTACCGCTGTCTTCACTTCTGTTATCATTACCGTTGATTACATTGATAGCGTTTGTAAGCTCACCCTTGGTGAGAGCATCGTCAGCACCGAATTCTGTTTCTGATTTGGGAGTGAGAATGCCGTTTACGAGGCAGTATTCGATGTCGCTGTAGTATTTGTCGCCTGTTTTAACGTCATCGTACTTACCGTAAACCTCCTTAGAGGGGAGTGCTTCGATAATCTTGTCAGCAACGAAAACATGGCCTGCTTCATCGTAGTGGCTGTCAATATAGGTTGCACCGTCGATATCTACGAAGGTATAGCCGAATTTTTTGGCACCTTCGATCATGGGAGCGTTACCTACGCCCATAATGAAGTCGATGATCATACCGATAGCACCGGCTAACTCAGCGGGCTGTTCCTTAGTAGGAACCTGTTCGCCTGTAACGCCGTTATAATCGTAGTATTTACCCTTGATGCTGTTGTCGCTCATGCCTACAACCATAATAGTAGCACCGGGATTGAGGTCATAAATGTCCTGAATCATAATGTCCCAGTTTGAGTAGAAGTTACCGAGACCGTAGCTGAGTGCTTCGGGAAGAGTCTGAAGAAGTTCGGGAAGAGCACCTGCGATGTGTGCGATTTCCACTACCTTTTCGATAGTGCTGAGATCCATAGTGCTTTTGCTGAGGATTTCTTCTATGTCTGTGATGTATTTGTCAGCTACATTTTCTTCTCTGAGAAGGTCTGCAACAACCCAGCCGAGGTATGCACCCCAGTCGTTACCGCCGATACCGAGAGTGATAAGATCAGCTTCTGCGATGGATTTTTTGAATGCATCTCTGAAATGTTCTGAGCCGGGTGTCATATTTACACCGTGGCAATCACATACAAGATCGTCATAAACATGAAGATGGCTGGTATAGAAAAGGTATTCATCTGTGCACTCTGCTGCGAAATCGTCTTCGAGCATATAGCGCATTTCGATGGTTCTGTAGCCGGGAGCGGCTAAAGCAGTCATAGAGCCGTCCTCGATAATAGCGTTTGCGATAATATCGGCGTAGGAGCCGGGAACTCTGTAGTAGGTGGATTCATAGTTTTCTTCGTTGAAATCGGCATCGTTGTCGCTTATTTCGTCGCGATAACCGCTGGCAGCACTGTCGCCGAGAAGAAGATAGTTTTTGTACTGACCGTAGTGTGCGTTCACTGCATCCGGATTAAGTTCAGCCGCAAAGCATACGAATGAGCCTGAAAGCATAAGGACTGAAAGAAGGACTGCGAGTGTCTTTTTGATAGTTTTTCTCATTTCTGTTAACCTCCGTAAAAAAATTAATAGCTTTTAAAAGATTTATCCAAGCCGTTAAAAATGATAGCATAATTATTCCTAATAGTCAAGAGAGATAAAACAGGCACAGTGAAAGAATAATTCTCTTTTGATAAATTATTTTTACTTAAAAAGCAAAAAGGCAGAGATTTACCATCAGTTTTACTGCCGTTTTGCATCAGAAAAGTTTTATTTGTATGATTGTTGCATAATTTTGACGAAGAGATTATATTTTTAATTTTGCAGAAAAAACAATTGTATTAATAAAATTCTAATGGTATAATAAACAGGTAACAAATAAGAAAGAGGTAATTATTATAATGAAAAAGATTATTTCAGTTCTTCTTATAACAATTATGCTTTTCGCAGTAATGGCACCCTGTGCTTCTGCGGTGTCTTCGAGAGGTGATATTCCTGTTATCTATATCAGAGGTAACGGTGAGGCTATTTACGGTCCTGACGGTAACAAGGTGCCCGCTACCGTTGATGCCATTCAGCTTGGCGGTGAAGACGGACTCGATAAGGATGCACTTGTAGATGCACTTGTCAATATCACTCTTCCTCTTGTAACAGAGGGGCTTATTTTCGATAAGTGGGATAATTACGGTAGGGCTGTTTATGAAGAAATTCAGCCTTTATTTGACGGCGCACAGCTTGACGGTAACGGTAATTCACTTCCCGGTGTGGGTATGCATTATGAGGCAGTATGGGATAATGAGCACAAATGCCATCAGCCCTTTAACAGTTATAGCCTCTGGGATTATCAGTTCCATTATGACTGGCGACTTTCACCCTATGACAGTGTTGACGCTCTTCATACATATATACAGAATGTTATGGCTTCCAACCACTGTGAAAAGGTTTCTCTTTTTGTAGTATGCTTCGGCGGTTCTTTGGGTGTAGCATATCTCGAAAAATACGGTCACCTCGGTTACGTTGACAGCATTATGTTTGATGCAGGTCTCCAGAACGGTTCAGCTGTTGTCAATGATATTTTCAGCGGTCAGATTAATTTTAAATCCTCAAGACTGCAGCAGTATATGGCACAGCTTGAGCAGTGTGACTATTATAATGTAGGCTTCGGTCTTACCATTGAAGGACTTGCAAACGAAATTGTATTTAAAACTCTCGACCTGTTTACACAGACAGGTACGGCAGATACACTTTTTGACAGTGTAGAAGACCTTTATACAAAGCTTTATAAAGCGCTTATGCCCGCTCTCTGCTTTGCTACAGGTCTTGCCACACAGGCAAACTATTGGACCTGTGTTTACGAAGAAGACTTTGATGCTGCTATGAAGCTTATGTTCGGCAGTAAGGAAGCAAAGGAAGCATATCCCGGCCTTATCGAAAAGATAAATTATTACAGAGAGCACGTTACCTCAAAGGGCTATGCTCTTTATGAGACCTTTATGAATGAATACGATGTAAGACTCGGTGCAGTTGCAAAGTACGGTTATATGAATATGCCTTTGAGCGACAGTGTAAATGAACCCTCCGATGCTCTCGTATCTCTTAAGGACGGTTCCTTCGGTGCTACTGTGGCTTCTATCGGTAAGACTCTTCCCGCCGACTACATCGCTTCCGTTGACCCGAAGTACATTTCAGCTGATAAGATGGTAGACATATCTACATGTCTCTTCCCTGAAACCACCTGGATTATTAAAAATGCTCACCATAACTTCTTCGGTGCAGATAATATTATCGCAGAGGCTTTCCTGTTTGACAGAGCTGATGTTAACACATTCTCAGAGCTTCCTCAGTTTATCCGTTACTATGAGGATGAATTAAGATATGAGTCTATGACAGAGGAAAACTGCAGGGATTATGACTGGTATTCAATCGCAGAAGAAAAGCCCACTACAGAATCTATTCTCGTATCAATGCTGCGTTGGTTCAAGATGATATTCGAGTTTATAACCAAGCTTCTCAAGGGTGAAATTTCCTTAGGCGATCCGGGTAAATAATTATTATGTATATCGATACCCCTTTCCTTTTGTCCGGGAAAGGGGTATGCTTACATTCATTTGTTTAATCCCTAAACATTGACAGAAAAAGAAAAAACTGATAAAATATATCGGTTTGTAATACAGATAATTTTCGGGAGGTGAAAAAATGAAATCAAAGCTTTTGCTGAATATCTTTTCAGCAATTCTGACAGTTATTATGACTGTTATGACTGTTTACTATGTCCTCACTCCCGTTAATGCTTTGTTTCTGTTTCTCACTCCCATATACTATAATTTTATGCGGATGATATTTGTTTTCCGTGTAGGATGGGCGGCAGGGATTTTGTCCGAAAAATTCAGCTTTTTCCGAAAAATATTTACACGTAAGATTTTTAAAGCAGTTAATATCGTGTCGGTGATTTTCTATGTAATCTTTGCTGTCAATATGATTGAGGGCTGTGTTTCATTTGATTTTTCTGTGGATAACAGTCTGCTGAACAGTTCTTATGCAGCATCTGAAAGCAACCGTGAGTTACTGCCATATTATGATTATTTCGGCGAAGAGGGAGGAGACGGTGCTTATTATGATGTCTATTCTTCTAGAATGAAAAAGTGCTCTTACCTGAATGTAAATAACCGAAGGTTTGAACTTAAAGTGGATTCTTCCTCATACCGTGCCGATTATTTTAAAAGCAATATAGGGATTCTTCTTTTTAAATACAGGCTTGAAGAAAATTTCGGAGAAATTGTTTTCAGGTTTTTCAGAGGGAATGAAGCAGATAAGCATTATGCCGTTACTGAAGACGGAATAAAAAAGGAATATATGTCCATCAATAACAGTTACTATGCCGTATTTAAGGGTAAAGATTATATATGCCACATCAGACTTTCAAATATAGATGCAAGCCGTATAACCTTCTCGGATTTTATCGGCACCGCTGACAGTCAGATGAAACTTATAGACCAAAAAGCCCGCAAAAACGGTTTTATTGACTGAATATTTTAACATCAAACAAATTAATCGGCTCAGCTTTTACGCTGAGCCGATTTTTTATCAGATTACCTCAATGGTATATCCGTATTCGTATTTTGTACCCTTGTGCATAATGTAGGGCTCTCTCAGACAGGCATTACC
>JAZNMU010000102.1:0-19036 GCA_045579865.1 Acutalibacteraceae bacterium | reverse complement strand
ATTTTGTGTGCATTTACGATTTCTGCTTCGATTTTTGCGAGCTCGCAGGCTGAAGCTCTTTCGCCTGCATAGGAACTGTTTAACTTAATTGCCATAGACTTTGCTGTTTGCGGCATTTTGCGAATAATGCCGACTCTCCTTAAAAGTAAAATATTATTAATGATTATTTTAACCGAAAAAGTTTTTTATTGCAATACAAAAACGGTAATTTTTTTAACATTTTTAATATTTTTTTGCTGTGTTTACCCCTTATCTTTTGTCAAGCTTGCAAAAGAAGACAAAAACCGGCGCAAAACCTCAAAAAAGTCAAGCTTTTTAATTTCTTCACTTGAAATTATCGGGCACTCGGCAACGGTTTCACCGTTGAGTTTAAATGTCAAAGTACCTACCCTTTCACCCGCAGCAACCGGTGCCTGCACATCAGTTGCAACCTGCGCACTCTGCTCAAGCTTATCTGCACTGCCCTTTTTAAGGAGTAATGATTGTGCAGGTTCTGCCACCGGCCTGAATTTTGATTTATATCCGCCGATAACAGCAACTTCGGTAATAAGAGAAGAATCCGGCACAGGAGTCACTGTTTCATAGTTTGCAAACCCCCAGTTAAGCAAAGCCTTTGCTCCTCCGAAGCGGTCATCGCTTGTAGGACTGCCCATAATTACAGCCACAAGGTGTGTACCGTTACGTTCAGCTGAAGCTGAAACACAACAGCCCGCTTTGGATGTTGTGCCCGTTTTAAGTCCCGTTGCACCGTCATAAAAACGAATAAGTTTATTGGTATTTACAAGTTGCGTTGCACCGTCACGAAGTGAATCCATCCAGACGGTTGTATATTTCCTTATAAGGTCGTGTTTAAGAAGTTCAACTGACATAAGAGCTATATCATAGGCTGTTGTAAGGTGCGTATCGCTCGTATCATCGAGACCCGTACAGTTGTCAAAATGAGTGTTTTTCATACCAAGCTCTGCAGCTCTGTTATTGAGCATTGTGACAAGAGCTTCTTCACTGCCTGCAATATGCTCACCCAGAGCCTCACAGGCATCGTTTGCACTGTAAATAGCCGTTGCACGAAGCAGCTCGTCAACAGTCATTGTTTCACCTTCTTTAAGCCATATCTGCGAGCCGCCCTTTGCAGCTGCAGTCGGACTTGTTACAACGGTATCGTTAAGATTCAGACTCCCCGAATCAATCGCTTCCATAACAATCAGAAGTGTCATAATTTTTGTAACGGAAGCAGGATAAAGCCGCTCGTGTTCATTCATCGCGGCAAGCACCTGACCGCTTGAAGCATCAACAAGAATTGCAGATTTCGCATTCACCGTAACAGGAAAATCCGCAGTCTTCTCCTCTGCCGCTGCAGCCGAAACAGAAAAAGCACACACAAGACACAACAAAAATGAAATCACTTTCATCAGCTTACTGTTCAATTCATATCTCCCCTTTCATTCAAATTTATGAAAATCCGTAAAAATAAATTACAGTAATACGATATTGCGTAAACTTGAATTTTAGAGTATAATTAAATTTTAGCGACAGTAAAACAAAGGAGACAGCTATGAAAGCGGCTTTTTATACACTCGGCTGTAAAGTAAACCAATACGAAACTCAGGCTCTCAGCGAAGCTCTTATGCGTGAGGGTTTTCTGATTGTGCCCTCAAGCGAAGATGCTGACATATATATAATAAACTCCTGCACGGTTACGGCAGAAAGCGACAAAAAAACAAGGCAGGCTGTAAGGCGATTCAAAAGACTTCACCCCGACAGTGTTGTAGTACTTACAGGCTGTATGCCTCAGGCGTATCCGGAAAAGTCCAAGGAGCTTCTCGAGGCTGACATTATCCTCGGCAACAGAAACAACGAAGAAATCGCGAATGCCATAGAACAGTTCCTTAAATTCGGCTCACGTGTTTTCGAAATAAAAGAGCACAAAAAAGGCGACAGCTTTTCGGGCACGACCATAAGCCGCTTCGAAGAAAGAACCAGAGCATACATCAAAATACAGGACGGCTGTAACCGTTTCTGCTCCTACTGTATTATCCCCTATTCCCGCGGAAGAGTCCGTTCAAAGCCTCTGGACGAGTTGAAAAGTGAGCTTGAAACTTTAGCCGAGGGCGGATATAGGGAAGTTGTTTTAGTCGGTATAAATCTTTCCTCCTACGGCTCGGATATCGGTCTCTCCTTCCCCGATGCGGTAAAGGTCGCAAACGACACAGAAGGTATAGAGCGTGTGCGCTTAGGCTCACTGGAGCCCGACCATCTTACCGATGAGGTTATAGAGCGATTAGCCGAGTGTGAAAAGCTCTGTCCTCAGTTCCATATATCTCTGCAGAGCGGATGCGATAATACTCTTAAAGCCATGAACCGCCACTATACCGCTGACGAGTACAGACAAATCTGCCGAAAGCTCCGTGAAAGCTTCAAGGATTGCACACTGACCACGGATGTGATGGTTGGTTTCGCAGGTGAAAGTGAAGAGGATTTCAGAGAAAGTCTTGATTTCGTGAAAGAGATAGCCTTCGAAAAGGTACACGTTTTCCCCTACTCCGTAAGAAAAGGCACCAAGGCCGAAAAATTCGGCGGCCACATAGACAAAAAGGTAAAAGAAGAAAGAAGCCGTTTAATGACTCAGACTGCAGAAGAAATCCGACTGGACTTTTTCAGAAAGCAGATAGAAAAAAAATACTCTGTGCTTTTCGAGACAAAGGACAAAGACGGATATTTCTGCGGTCACACGGCAAACTATATTCCCGTAAAGGCAAAGTTTTCCGTGGAAATGTGCCATAAGACAGCTGATGTGGTTATAAAAGAAGTTTCTGCCGACGATTACTGTATAGGTGAAATCGAATAAAGCAAAACGCTGACGGTCAGATACTGTCAGCGTTAATTTTTACCATTGAGTTTTTCTGTTCCAGTGAGCACTCCCTTATTTTTTCAGTAAAGAGTGCAAACTTATCCGTAGAAGAACACTGCAGAGCATAAACCTCTTTCGCTCTTTCGGAAAGATTTGACGTTTCGCCGTGGCGGGTAATAATGGGCACGGAGGAATTTTCTTTTGCTTTTCCGAGAAGTGAAAGTCCTCTCTCACTTACTGCTATAATACGCATATAAGGAACCTTTTCCTTCGAGATATCTTTAGGAATTTTCAGAAAAAGATTCATAACCTCACGGCGGATGCGTGAATGGGTGTAGTTTTTGCTTTTGGCTTTTTCGTAGAGAGAGTCGAGAGAATCCGCAGTCTGTACAGCATCGTAAATTCGGTTGGCAAGACCCGATGCGTCCGTAACATAAAGAGAATAATCCTCTTTTTTCATTTCGCGAAGCACTGAAAGAACGGCTCTTTCGCCGTTTTTCATAATATAAGGTCCGTTGCCCTCATTGAATTCTTTTTCTAAAAGGCTGTATACTTTTTCGGGTATATATTCTTCACCGTCGGAAAGGCTTTCAAAAGAACGTATTTTACTTGCACTTGCCGTATCTCCGATTACCTCGTCGCTGTCGTGACCGCTTCCCTTTCTTTTTACGGGAAGAATAGTGACATCGGGAGAGTTTTTATTTAAAGCACGGATATATTCCACAGCAAGAGTACTGTTTGGAGAGGATAATATTTCCGCCTCCTTTTCACCGTACACCGTACTGACAGCCTCACAGAGAGCCGCAGGATAAGACAGTCCCGAGGCCATTTTCGCTTTAAGCAACAGTGCCACATCTCTGTCATCGAGAGCATCGGCACATCTTTTCATAAGCTGTGCATCCTCACGCTCACTGCCGAAGGAAAGCATATCTATACCGAAATCACAGAGAAGACCTACACTGCCTCTGGCAAAATTTTCAGCCGAAGCACAAGCCCAGGGCACGGGAAGGTCGATAACCACATCGGCACCGCAAGAAACGGCGGCCTTTGCTCTTGTCCATTTATCGGCGTAAGCGCATTCGCCTCTCTGAACAAAATTTCCGCTCATAACGCAGACGATAAAATCCGCTCCCGCTTCTTTGGTTTTGCTGATATGATAAAGATGACCCTTATGAAAGGGGTTATATTCGCACACTATTCCCGCTGTCATTATCTCACCTCTTTTCGTTTACTATTATGTATTTTAAGTATTTTAAACCCGATTGTCAAGAAAATTATTATTGACTATTATCAAGGCAGATAGTATAATCAAACTAATAAAGATAAAAGGTGATATTTATGAAGATAATAAATACAGAGTTACCCGAAGTAAAGCTAATCGAGCCTCAGGTTTTCGGAGATAACAGAGGCTGGTTTTACGAATCGTATAACTATGAAAAATTAAAGGAACTCGGAATCGATACGGTCTTCGTTCAGGATAACCGTTCCTTTTCTGCAGAGAAAGGAACATTAAGAGGAATTCACTTCCAGAAAACACCCTATGCGCAGACCAAGCTCATCTGCTGTACCAAGGGTGAAATCCTCGATGTGGCAGTTGACCTGAGAAAAGGCTCTCCAACTTATCTTAAATGGATAAGCGTAGTTCTCTCGGAAGAAAACAAGAATATGCTCTATATTCCCAAGGGCTTTGGCCACGGCTTCGTAACCCTCACGGATAATGTGGAGGTGCTTTATAAGGTTGACGGCTATTATAACAAAGAAAGTGACAGAAGCATCCGCTTCGATGACAGGGAAATCGGAGTAGATTGGGGCGTAGTCTCCCCTGTTCTTTCTGAGAAGGATAAAAATGCTCCCTTCCTTCGTGACAGCGATGTTGATTTCGTTTTTTGATAAGGAGATAAGATGGTTATTGTAACAGGTGCCGCAGGGCAATTAGGCGGCGATGTATGCCGTATACTGAACGAAAAGAATGTACCCCATAAAGGCATAGATAAGGATGATGTGGATATAACATCGGAAGAGGCTGTGAAGGATTATTTCGAAAAAGCAAACTTCGATGTGCTTATTCACTGTGCCGCATACACCGCTGTGGATAAGGCTGAGGAGGAAAAAGACCTCTGCTATGCAATCAATGCAAAGGGCACGGAAAATTTAGCAAAAATTTGCAGAGATAAAAATGCTGCCATTATCTACATCAGCACCGACTATGTTTTTTCAGGTGAAGGAGATGAACCTTTTGAGACGGATGATGAAAAGTCTCCTCTTTCCGTTTACGGAAAAAGCAAATATGAAGGCGAAAAGGCTGTTATGAATCTGTGCGAAAAACACTTCATTGTCCGTACCTCATGGGTTTTCGGCGAACAGGACAGAAACTTTATCGCCACTATGCTCCGCCTTTCGGAAACAAGAGACGAAGTTAATGTGGTCTGTGATCAGGTTGGCTCCCCCACCTACTCAAATGACCTTGCCCTTCTTATTACGAAGATGGCGCAGACTGAAAAATACGGAATTTATCACGCCACTAACGAAGGCTTTTGCTCCTGGTATGAACTGGCAAAGAAAACCTTCGATTATAAAAAAATTCCCATTAAGGTAAATCCCGTGACAAGTGAGGAATACATCACTTCCGCCAAAAGACCCAAAAATTCAAGGCTCAGCAAAAAATCTCTCACCGACGCAGGCTTCTCTCTTCTCCCACCGTGGGAAAATGCAGTCGAGAGATATCTTGACCAAAAATAAGAACCTCTCACGCTCTGCGTTCGGGAACCTTATTGTTTCACAATAAAACAAAAGAAAAACAGAAATTTCTTCGGCTAAGCTATCAGAGATTTCTGTTTTTTCATTTCTCACTTAAGAGAATTACGATGCGGCTGATAATTCACTTTCACTGTATACGCTTCTCGCTTTTTCAAGCATCGTTTCGGCGAAAATGGCATAACCCTGTGTGGGGTCACTTACAAATACATGGGTTACGGCACCGACAAGCATATTATCCTGTATTATAGGTGAGCCGCACATTCCCTGAACTATACCGCCTGTTTTTTCTATCAGTTTACTGTCTGTTATTTTGATTACCATATTCTTATTCTGCGACGAATCTTCCGTTACCTTCATTATCTCAATATCATAATATTCAGGGCCGTTTTTATCTACCGTAGAAATTATCTGAGCCTTACCTGGTTTTACCTCACCTTTTGTCGCTACGGGCATCAGTGTCTTCGCACTGATTTTTTCCGTTTTACCGTATACACCTGTTTCACAGTTACACATAAGCTGTCCCTTTATTTCAGGATTGAAAACACCGCAAAGCTCGCCCGCTTTACCGCTTTTTCCTTTATAGCATCCACTGATATGGGCTGATACTATATCTCCGTTTGAAAGAGGCAGAATTTCGCCTGTATCCACATCACACACACCGTGACCTAGAGAAGCGAACATACCTGTGCTCACATCGTAAAAGGTCATCGTGCCTATACCTGCCGCACTGTCTCTTATCCACAGTCCTGCCTTATATTTATTTTCAGAAACACTGTAGACAAGAGAAAAGCTAACACTGTAACGCTTACCGCCTCTCAGATATTCCAGAGTCATACTGTCTGCGCCGGCTTTCAGAAAAACCTCTGAAACCTGCTGACTGGTTTTTACCCGGATTCCGTTTATAGCACAAATGATATCACCCTTCTGAAGTCCCGCACTCTTCGCCGGGGAAACGGCACCCATTTCCGTATCGACTTCATCGGTTCCTACTATCATAACGCCCTCAGTAAACAGTCTCAGTCCGAAAAGCTCACCCGAAACCTCCACATAGTCTCTGCTTCTGACAGTTACGGAAGAGCTTTTAACTGGAATAACATTAAGGAGACTTACCTCAGCTTCGTATTTTTCACTCTGACCGATATTTCTTTGTCCGTTACCGCTGATTCTTTTACCGTAGGTTATAGTATATATTTCATTTACGCTTTCTCTTTTATCGGCTACGCAGTAAAGCTCATCAGGTACTGCGTAAAACCCGTAAACCAGAAGACATAAAAGTGTCAGTGTAATACTCATCAGCACTGCTCTGATTGCTTTGATACTCTTTACCATTTTTCACCTCCGAACACGCTGTTTTTTCAGCCGCAGATATAATTTGTGTCCGTAGGCAAAAAATATCACAGGTAAAAAATCACTCAAATAGAGAACTCCCGAAAACAAAGAGTATCGGGAGTTTTGTTATTTATTTCAAATAATTTTTTATCATAGCAAGAATTCTTTCGGTGCTTCTGCCGTCACAGGCACCCATCTGTTTTTCATTGAAAAGAGCTCTTACCCCTGCTGAGGATACATCCCCCGCACGTCTGACTGCAGGAAGAATACATTCCGCTGAAGTAATTTTTTCACCGGGAAGATCCTTTTCGTAATCAAGATAGGTATCATCCTTATACTCCTCATAATCGGGACAGTAAAATACCGTAGGCTTATCCATAAGAGAAGCATCGAAAACCACGGATGAATAGTCGGTAATTATCACATCAGCCACCGCTAAAAGCTCGCTGGTGCTTTCGAAGGTATAGTCCTTTACCCTCGAATAAAATCTGCCTTTGATGTATTCCTCTTTCATGAACGGATGACGGCAGATGGTAAACACCTCATCATCCTCAAGGTCATCATTCAGCTTCGCCCAGTCAATTTTCGGGTCAAAGGGAACAACGGCATCCTCTTTTATTCTCACCGTAGGACAGTAAAGATATACCTTTTTATTTTTCAGAAGCGGATGCTTGGAACAGATTTCTTCTTTATTTGAAAGAATATTTTCTCTGTTTACCACAAGGTCAGACCTGGGTGTGCCCACAGCCTTTACCACATCCTCCTCCAGACCGAAGGCGTGACAGTAGTACTGGCGGACATATTCGGAAGAAACACAGAAGTCACTGTACTGCGAATGAGTTTTATACTCATCGAAATCCGAAAGAATTGACGGTCCATCGATACCCATTTTTTTGAAGGCTCCGCCTGTGTACCAGATCTGAATAAGTTTCTGCTCTTCCTTTAATTTATATTTACGAAGATGGTAAATATAGTCATCGGTAACGATTACCCTGCTTGTGAAAAGATAATATCTTTTTTTCAGAAGATCTTTGAAGCCGTGGGGCTTTTCTTTGGCAAAAAGCACCTTTTTTTCAGTACAGCTTCTGTAAAGCTGACCAAGATTTTCATCAGGCTCACCTGTAGTTCTGCCCGTGTAAAAGAAAACTCTGTCCTGTATTTTCAAAGAAGAAAAGACAAAAGTTACAATAAAATCAACAAGGGTGTAAATATATTTCACCGCGAAAGAAAAACTATTCTTGATTTTTTCTTTCACATTCTTAAGCCTTATACTCTTTAAATAGTTAAATCTGTAATTTCGGTAAATCTTCCTCTTTCTTTCGTCCAGCAGACGCTCTTCCCTTCTCAGATAGGAAATAGCCTGTTCCTCGGTTATGCTGAAATAAGTTCCTCTGTGAAAAACCTTTTTAAAGCGGGAATGCTTGTAAAGTTTATACATATCGTACACGGGATTGTCCGAAAAAGTGAAATGTATACCCTTGAGGTGTGCCACACTGAAAAGCTTATTGGAGAAAAACAGATCGAGAAGGAAGGTTTTATCCTGAGGATGGATACGGCTTTTCTCCGTTTCCGACTTAAAGAACAAATCGGAAAATACATATTTTCCCGTGTTTACTCCGTCAAAGAGAGTAATGGGAGAAGTAGAAAAACCGTACTTATCTATGCCTTCAAGAACCGTATAGTGACGCATAAGTATTTTCGGATTAAGTCTCACATAGCATTCCTGGTACATAATATAATCCGTGCGGCACATATCGAGGCACAGCTCTCTGAAATCAGCCGCAGACTCACTTTTTATGAAGGTAAGATTTTCCGCATCCTTATACTTTTCAGGGAAAATGCCGTAAAGGCTTTCATCAGCGAAAACCTCAAAGGAAGGCATGGTCTGATTATAAACCGACTCTATAAGGTCAGAAAGATTTTCCCTTACGGAATCGCTATCCTCAGCGACGGGACCTATGCAAAGGGTTACTTTCGGTTTTTCAGACATTTCCTTTCTGGATGTTATAAGATTTTCACCGTAGAAAATGTCCTTATTCTTTTTCTTCAGCTGACTTTTACCTGATTTGGAAAGCCGTGAGTAAAGAGACATTATAATCTCTGCGTAGTTTTTTATCTTTTCATCGTCAAGAGACCAGAAATGACGGTAGTAGCTGTAAAGAAGAACCGTTATCTCCTTATGGTAAATCTGATCTATATAGCATATTTTCTGCTTTTTAAGCTCCTTTTTGTCGAAGTCGCTTTTTGCATTTTCAATCTCTCTGTCAAAAGCGGTTTCCGCCTGTGAAATTATATACTCATAGGCATTAAGATACTGTTCCACAGGAAAAACGGAAACACCTTCGTTTTTGACGGGGTTCATATAAACAACGGAGCTTTTGGAGCAGGAAACGATAATATTACTGCTGAAAGCAAAAGGTATGGAAAAAGCTGCTTCTCTTGCCTTACCGTAGGGAGAAAAGGAAGCTGAAAGTGATTCTATTTTTTCTCTTTTAAAAAGTTTATTGGTTACGGCAGGGTTCCATATAAGATTTGTATCGAATTTGTCTGTTACTTTTTCTTTCGAAAGAATATTTGAAGAAGAGAACTCGTGTATACCGTAAATATCACTGCTTGACATAGGAGACACGCATAAATCCGCATCCTTTTCACGGGCGGTTTCATACATTTCTCTGAGAAGGTTTTTGGTAAAAATAACATTACTGTCACAGAAAGCAACGTATTTACCTGTGGCTTTCGAAAGGGCAAAATTTCTGCTTTCGGAAATGCTCTCACCTTCGAAAGAATAAAAACGGAAACGGCTGTCCTGAGTATAGGCTTTCATTATCTGAGCCGTCGAGTCAGATGAAAGAGCATCAACCATTATAACTTCTATATCCTTTAAGCTCTGACCTCTGAGGCAGTCAAGAGTCTTTTTTAAGTTTTCACCGCCGTTATGAACTGCCGCTATTACGCTGATCTTTACACTCACAGTCAACCATTCCTTTCTCTATATTTTTCACTCTGTACCGATATATAGTTGATAAGCTCAGAAACAAGTTCAAAGAGCAAAGTTCAAAGTGTCGGGTTGGAACCCCTCCGTCGAAGCAACGAGATATAAAATATATTTTTATAATCGACGAAGACTGATATTATAGCTGTTTTATTCTGCGGAACAAAGCTGATATCTTAATAAAAGTCAGCACGCGACCACAACTTTGCATTTTGCACTTTGCCTTTTGCGTTAAATAACCAACCGTTGATTGGTACATAGCCATATTTTTTTATAATTTATGCCTGTTCTCCCCTTAGTACGGAAACGGCATAAAGGAACTGAGCATCCTGCTCGAGTACATCGTTTTTGGGTGAATCTTCCGTTACATAGTCGGGAGAAACACCGACACCGTTAAAGCTCTCGCTTTTATAAGGCATTATAACACCTGTGGTAAGAAGGACTGCACTTCCTTTGGAAAGTTCGAAAACCTCCTGCATCATAGCCGAGCCTTTGGTATTGGAAGAGCCGAATATCATACCCTTATTGAAATCTCTGATATTGCAGGCGAAAAGCTCTGCCGCCTTCTGGGTTTCACCGCTTACAAGAACCGCCACAGGAAGATTTACCTCACCTGATGTGGTAGAGAAAACCTTTACGGTATTACCGTTTTCGTCCAGAACTGTAGCAGCGGCTCTCTCTGTATCAGACATAGGAACGAAAACATCAAGAGTTTTCATTGCCTGCTCGTAGTTTCCGCTTATATTACCTCTCAGGTCAACGACTACAGCCGTAATATCCGATGAGAGGAATTTGTCTATTGCCTGCTTGGTCTGCTCTGCAGTAGAAGGATAAAAATCGGTAATTTCAATATAGCCCACACTGTTATATACACCCGTAAAAACTGACTGAGCTTCATAGCCCTTTACTACCGTAACATTAGTTTCCGTGCCGTCACGGTTATAGATTATATTGACACTTGTGAGCTTATCGCCCGCAAGTTTCATTTCCATTTCTTCATAGTTATTTACATCGATTCTGATACCGTCGAAGGCTACGATTACATCGCCTGCCTTAAGGCCGCTGTTTTCTGCCGGTGAACCGTCATAAACCTTAAGAATTTCAATGTAACCGTTTTTGCTTTTAGTATATTCGGCACCGATACCGAACATATCGCCGTTGACCTCGGAAAGATATTCCTTATATCTGTCCGCTGTCATATAAAGAGAGTTTTTGTCACCGAGCCCCTCTACATAGCCCTGCGCAATAGCCTGTTCGAGGTCTGCTCCCTCACTTTTTCCGTAGTAGTTGTTATTGATAACATCGTCAAGCTCATCAAGAATTTCATATCTTTCTATTTTTTCGGGCAGACCCTTGAGAATAGAATTATACTCATTCCCTACCACACCGAGAGTGATTGCAGATGCTAATGCGGCAACAAGAATAAACAGTGAAACTGCAACACCTAAGGATATTTTTTTATTCATAAGCTCTCATCTCCTTAAAGTTCGGAATACTTAATAAAACACAAGCAGAGGGATAGAAATCTACCCCTCGTGTTTTTTGTTTTTTACGGTTTTTTGACAAAGTTCATCGGGTTTTTCTTTTCCCCGTAATATCTTACCTCAAAATGAAGATGGGGACCCGTAGAGTTACCTGTACTGCCGACACGGCCTATCATCTGACCCTTTGAAACATTGTCACCTGCTGAAACATAGCGTGCTGACATATGAGCATAAAGAGTAGAATAGCCGTCGCCGTGGTCGATAAGAACGTAAATTCCGTAGCCGCGGTTTGAGGTTACGGCAGTGATTACCTTACCGGCTCTCGAGGCGTAAACAGGCTTACCGCTGATGCCGCCGCCTGCGATATCAGTACCGCCGTGGAAGGAATTACCGCTGATGGACGCACTTCTGTAGCCGAAGGGACTGCTGATATAACAGGATGCATTACCTAAAGGCCATATCCAGTCGCCCTTAGCGGTATAGGAGGGACCTGCAGGCTTCGTGGTTGCCGTGCTGCCCGACTGGGATGAGGTAGGCTCGTTATTAGCTACGGGCAGAGTGGTCTGAGTGGCGTAGTACTCACTAAGAATACGGTCAATCTCAGCATCAGCCTCAGCCTTTTCGAGCTGAAGGTCAGTTATATACTTTTTATATTCTGCACTGGATTTATCGAAGCCTGAAATAATCTTTTCTACCTCAGAATACTTGCTTTCAAGGTCGGACATCGTTTCATCGTGCACAGCCTGTTTCTTTTTCAGTTCTTCCTTTTTTTCAAGGGAAAGAGCCTTTTTCTCATTGGCTTCATTGATTTTGTCCGTTACCTCAACCTTATCCTTTTCCAGCTTTTCCTTGGTTTTGTTAAGCTTTGTAACCTTATCACGGAAGCCTAATATAAGGCTTTTGTCTTTTTCGGATGTTCTTTTCATCATCTCGAGACGGGTAAGGAAGGATGCTAAACTGTCAGAGCCCATAAGTATTTTCAGTGCGGACTCACTGCCGTTCATATAAGAGGAACGAAGCTTTGCCGCAAGCTGATCGCTTGTAGAGGTGATATTGTCCTGCATGGTGACAATATCCTTTTCAGCCTGAGAAATACCGCTGTTTATTTCAGTGATTTCGTTATCGAGCTGTTTAAGCTCATTGTTCAGCTTTTTTACCTGACTGTCTATGTTTTCAATCTGTGTCTGAAGACTTGAAACCTTGCTCTCGACAGCTTCAATCTGGTCCTCGAGAGTTTCAAGATATTCCATCTGCTTGTCCTTTTTATCCTTCAGAGCCTCCAGCTTCTGCTTATTTGCGGCAATCTTTGCATCAATCTGGTCAATCTTGTTTTCAAGTTCCTCCTTTTCAGCAGGAAGAGCCATAGCTGTAATGCCCGAAAGCATCAGGGGCGTCACCGCCAGTACAAGCGCAAGAATGACACATAAAAACTTTTTATTCAAAATTTAATCACTCCTATGATTGTGAGAAAAGAGTTATCAGTTAGGGTTTTTAACATAGTTGAGAGGGTCTTTCTTTTCACCGTAGTAACGGATTTCGAAGTGAAGATGGGCACCTCTGGAGTTACCTGTGTTACCTACCCTGCCTATCATCTGTCCCTGTGTTACATAGTTACCTACTTCCACATATCTTGCCGACATATGGGCATAAAGGCTGGAATAACCGTCACCGTGGTCGATAAGAACGTAAATACCGTAACCGGTGTTTGATGTAACCGCCGCAATAACATATCCTGCCCTCGTAGCATAAACAGGTGCGCCGTGCAGCTTACCGTTACCGCCGGCAAGGTCAAGTCCTCCATGGAAGCCCCAACCGGAAATGCTTGCATCACGGTAGCCGAACTTACTGCTGATGTAGCACCAGGTATTACCGATGGGCCAGTACCAGGAGCCTGAACCCTGATAGGATTCACCGGGAGCGGCATTTGAAGCGGGAAGACGGGTAGTGCTTTGCTGATTCTGTGTAGCATAATACTCTTTCAGAATACGGTCGATTTCAGCATCGGCAGCGGCATTCTCCGCTTCAAGCTTATCAATGTATTTTTTATATTCGGAGCTCGACTTATCGATGCTCTCCATTACTTTTTCGATTTCGCCGTACTGACCTTCAAGATTGGTCATGGTGCTGTCGTATTCCTTCTGCTTTTCGAGAAGGTCAGCCCTTTTATCCTTCTGTTCATCCTTTTTAACAGAAATTTCGGCTTCCTTTTCAGCCAGCTGTGCACGGTCCTTTTCGAGCTTCTTTTTATCCTTTTTCAGTTGTGTCACCTGGTCCTTGAAATCGAGAATAACCTTTTTATCCTGCTCGGATGTACGCTTCATCATTTCGAGACGGGTAAGGAAGGAAGCCAGACTCTTCGAACCCATAAGGATTTTAAGCGCTGACTGATTTCCGTTCATATAAACGGATCTGAGCTTGGCTGAGAGGGTATCGCTTTTCTGTGTGATGTTTTCACCTGCTTCGGTGATGTTTTTCTCTGTCTCAGAAATTTCGGCATTGATTTCCTTGGTTTCGTTGCCAAGCTGAGTCAGCTCTTTATCGAGCTTATTAATCTGCGTATCGATGTTCTCTACCTGTGTCTGCAGATTTGTGGCTTTGCTTTCCACAGCTTTTATCTGCTCCTCGAGAGCCTCAAGATACTGCTGCTGGTCAGCCTTCTGCTCCTTAAGCTCATTCAGCTTTTCCTGATTCTGAGCTATCTGAGCGTTATTCTGAGCAATCTGCTGTTCAAGCTCAGCCTGAGTAGCTGCTGAGGTATCAAGTGTAAAAATAATGATAAAAACGAGCAACAGAGATATTAATGAAACAAATTTTTTACTCATAGTTATACTCCTGTAAAGCACGATTAAACCGAGAGAAGCTCTTTCGGTTTAATCAGGAAAAATTAAAGCATTTCGTTTGCTTCGCTGCCTTCCTTTTTAAGGTATTTACTGATGGAAACAATACTGCCGAAGGCACTGATAAATACACCTGCAAAAAGGTAGCTGACAACAAGAAGGGGCAGATAATCCGTAATTGAAATAGCTTCACTGCCGAACATTTCAAGAAGGGACTGCATAGCTCCGCCTTCAATTTTTTCAACAAGGAAAGTAAGAATTACCGCAAGTATGCCCGAAATAATGCCGAGGATAACACCCTCTATCATAAAGGGCCAACAGATAAAGGTATTTGTGGCACCAACGGATTTCATAACCTGAATATCGATTTTTCTGGACACCATGGTAATACGGATGGTGTTCGAAATGATAAACATAGAAACTATGGCAAGTACGGCAATGATAATCACGCAGATAGCCGTAATTGAATTCTGCAGAGTGGAAATCTGATTTACAAGCTCCTGACTTTCACGGACAGCATCCACATTCGGTACTGCCTTGATTCCTGCGAGAGTAACCTGAAACTGTTCCAGATTACTTACGGATACGCGGTAGGAATGCGGGAGAGGATTATCAATTACGTCATCAAAGAGGTTTTCATCTACACCGAATTCACGGAGCTGCTCCTCGTAGCCTGCTTCCCTGGAAACAAACTCAACTGCTGTAACATCGGGTATAGCCGCAAGGTCTGTACCTACCTTGGCTACCTCTTCATCAGTGATGCCTTCCTTAACAAAGGCTACAACAACATTCTGATTTTCGACATCCTTTACGAGATTCTGGATATTGACGAGAATCATAACGGAAACACCGATAAGAAGAAGACACGCCGTAAGAACGCTTATGGACGAAAATGACATACTGCGGTTTGCGATAATATTATGAGCACCCATTTTGGTAAGATAGTTTGTGTTCAGACCGCCCGAACGGTGCTTTCTTTTTTTAGCCATTTTCCTTCTCCTCCTTTTCCTCGGACTCTACGGATTCCTCAGCCTTATCTTCAGTCTTTTCAGCCGTAAATCTCAGAGAAATATCCTCTGCCTGCTTATATTTGGAGGGGATATCAGAAACAACTCTGCCGTTTTCAATGGTAACTATACGATGGTCAAACTGATGAACAAGCTCAAGGTCGTGAGTAACGACTACCACAGTCGCTCCGAGAGCATTGATTTTATCGAAAAGGCTCATAATATCGTTAGAGAGAATAGGGTCAAGATTACCGGTCGGCTCATCAGCGATGATAACTGCGGGGTTATTTACGAGAGCTCTGGCGATAGCCACACGCTGACGCTCACCCTGTGAAAGCTGATGAGGGAAATCATTTGCCTTGTCAGTAAGATCAACAAGCTTAAGTACATAGCGTACTCTTTTTGTAATCTTTTTATCGCCCATACCGATAACGCGCAAAGCAAAGGCAACATTATCATAAACGGTCATTTTCGGGATGAGTCTGAAATCCTGAAAAACGATACCGAGCATACGTCTTAAGTAAGGCAAGGCTCTTCTTCTGATGGAAGCAAGATTATAGGGACCGACTCTTACGATACCTGAGTCAACCTTTTCCTGTCCCATAATTACATTAAGGAAGGAGCTTTTTCCTGCGCCTGAAGCACCAACAATAAAAACAAATTCGCCGTCGTCGATTTTAACACTTACATTGTCCAGAGCAACGGCGCCGTTGGTTTTGTATTTCATTGAAACATTTTTAAATTCTATCATATTCCGTCTCTTTCTTAGTCTGAATTCGGTTTACAGGGAAATATACCTTCTCCCGGTAAACCTGTAATCTTATTTATAGCCGTCAATATTCAGAAAATAGTGACGGCTCTTACTTACAGATACTGCACCCGATGTGTGCCGTAAAGACACTTAAAGGGCAGCTTTTTATTAATATTTGATAGGCTTTGCATCAAGGTATTTTTTAACCATAAGTGCTACTTTGAATACTATGGCATCATCAAACTCTCTCAGGTCGAGGCCTGTGAGCTTTTTGATTTTCTCAAGTCGGTAAACGAGAGTATTTCTGTGCACGAAAAGCTTTCTGGAGGTTTCGGAAACATTGAGGTTGTTTTCGAAGAACTTCTGAATGGTGAAAAGTGTTTCGTGATCAAGTCCCACTATGGAACCCTTTTTGAAAATTTCCTTAAGGAACATTTCACAGAGAGTGGTGGGAAGCTGATATATAAGTCTGGCAATACCGAGATTTTCGTAAGTGACGATAGTTTTTTCCGTATCAAACACTTTACCTACCTCGAGAGCAATCTGAGACTCCTTGAAGGAACGGGGAAGCTCCTTGATGCCTGTTACGATGGTACCGATACCGATAATGGCATTGATATAATATTCGGTATGTAAGGAGTCAACGATACTTCTGGCAAGCTTTTCAAGGTCTTTGATTTCGTTGCCTGCACGCACCTCTTTAACGAGAGCTATGTCGGTTTCGTTGATATTGATAACGAAGTCTTTATTTTTATCGGGGAAAAGATTCTGGATGGACTCGCTTACGGAAACGTCGGTTCTCTCTGCAGTTCTGATGAGAAGAACACAACGTGAAACCTCATTATTGAAGCCGAGCTCACGGGTTTTAAGGTAAATGTCACCCTGAAGAATATTATCAAGAATAACGTTTTTGATGAAATTACTGCGGTCAAACTTTACATCGTAATACTGTTTGATGCCGCCGAGAGAAATAGCGATAAGCTTCGCATAGTTTGCGGCAGCATCATCATTACCGTCAACGAAAATAGCGCTGTCGGGATGAGTCTGAGATGCAATAACAAGGAATGTTTTGCCTCCGATTACCTTTACGTCAGCAGAAGCGAAAACTTCTTTGGCATCGGCAAAGCCTGTTTCACCTATACGGCCTAAATCACTGCAGCATACGACAGTACCTGCGTTATCGATAACACCGATAGTACGGTCGATAGCATCCTTCATCTGATGAATAATACCCTGGAATAATCTGTTAGACATTTTTAATGTCCCCCCAACCTGAAAATTATGTTAATTGGATATTTTGACTATTGTCACTTTAACCATTTTACACAATTTATCGGCATTTTGCAATATAAAACAGCAAATTTTTTAGATAATTTTTTATTTATTAAAAATTTTACAGGGTAATTTTGACATTTTCGGCATTATTTTTGATTACTGACAGACCTTTTTTGTAAAATTAGACATTGTTGAAAATAACCATAAATATTATAAATATTTATAATTTAGCCAATTAAAGTGCTTTAAATGCAATATAATGGTTATTTTGACGAAGTGAAATACTGTTAATTCCTCATAAAAACATACGGCAAGTATACACTTCAAACTTTAATATACCTTTAAATCAGTGTTAATAAATTCTCCTTTCCCTGTCATATATAATACAACCGCCGACAGATAAATTTTTCAAAAGATATAAAATTTTTGCCCATAATATTTGCATAGGGCCATAGTTTTATGATACAATAATAAAGTATATTTTACTTAACCGATTCGGAGGACAGAAAATGAACATAAAAGAAATAAGCGGCGGTGTAAGACTCTGCACTCATAAAACCGCTAAATTCAAAAATTCAATAGTAACACTCAATCTCCTCGTTCCGCTTTCTGAGGATGCGGCTAAGAACGCTCTTTTAATACATCTTTTAGCAGGAACAAATAAAAACTATGACAGTCTTATGAGTATGAACCGACGTCTCGCCTCTCTTTACGGTGCGGTCATCTCCCCTTCCGTCAGAAAAATCGGTGAAGTGCAGGTGCTGTCTCTTTCACTTCTCTGCCTCGACGACAGATTTGCCCTCGGTAATGACAAGGTGTGGGAGAACGGAGTAAAGCTTCTCTGTGCCTGTCTTTTCAAGCCCGACATAACTCCCGACGGCTTCAAGGAAGAAAACGTAGCCAGAGAAAAAAGACTGCTTATAGAAAAAATTGAAAGCAGAAAAGATGAAAAGCGTCTCTATGCCCTCGACAGAATGACCGAAGAAATGTGCCGTGACGAGGTTTACGGAATCAGTCAGTACGGCAAAGCTGAGGATATAGAAAAAATCACAGGCAAAGAACTTATGGAGACCTGGAAAAAGCTTCTTTTCAGCTGTCCCATACAGATTAATGTTACAGGTAACATCGATGAAAAGAAAACAGAAAAGATTTTCACGGCACTTTTCGATTCTCTTGCCAGAGACAAAAAAGCCTTAACAGAGCTTCATACTGAATTTCTCACCGAGGCCTACGAAAGCAGAACCGTCACCGAAAAGCAGAAGGTAAAGCAAGGTAAGTTAGTTATCGGTATGAGAGCGGGTATGACCTATGACTACGATAACTATGCTGCAATAAAGGTTATGTGCGCCATCTTCGGCAGCGGCACCTTCTCTAAGCTTTTTATGAACGTCAGAGAAAAAATGAGCCTTTGCTACTACTGCAGCGCTTCTCTCATTAACCACAAGGGACTCATCGTAGTACAGAGCGGTGTGGAGACTGAAAACGCCCTCAAGGCTCTCGATGCAATCAGAAATGAGCTTGATGAAGTACGCAAAGGTAACTTCACCGACGAGGTAATCGAAAATGCAAAGAAGAGCATTACCGACACTCTTTCCTCAGCAGATGACAGCATTATGACCCTCGATCAATGGATGACCTCACAAAGCACAAGCGGTCTTTTCAGAACCCCTGAAAGCTTCATCGATGAAATAAATGCCGTCAGCCGTGAAGAAATCATCCTCGCCGCCTCCATGGTAACAGAGGACACGGTATTTAT
>JAZNMU010000101.1:0-14486 GCA_045579865.1 Acutalibacteraceae bacterium | reverse complement strand
TGATTCACGTGTCGTAGAAACCACCCGTGCAACCTTCAATAAGAGCAGAACAGGTTGGGTACAGTATAAGAAAGCAGACGGCACTTTCGGTGAATCCAAGTCAATGGTGCTCGATCAGGTTATTCAGCCCGCAAACACTATAAATCAGTTCGCAGAAATTTACAATTCAAATAACGCTTCTGCCTGGAAGAAGGGCTTTGAGTCTGTAAATATGACAAAGACAAATGACGGTTATAAAATCGTTGCTGTTCTGAAAACAGAAACAAGCGACTCAGTAAAGGGCACTGAGCCTGTATACCATTCAGGTCTTGTAAATGCCATCAGCGGCACGGGCATCGACCTCGGTATGGATGGCGGCAAGAGCACAGTCAAGTCAGTTATGGGCAAGACAACTCTTACAGCTGAAATCGACAGCGAATGCAGACTTAAGAGATATGAAATCGATATGCCTTATGATATGGATATGAACGTCGTATTACCCATCGACTTCAGCGAAATTGCAGGTGAGGGAGAAGATAACGCTCTCGTAAACGCACTCAAGAATATGGAAACAATCAAAATCGAAGTTTCAATGGATATGTCAGGCTCTCAGCACAGCATTTCCACCTTCACCAGAAGCAAATAAGATAAAAAATCAGTCTCAGGGGATACCTCGTGTATCCCTTGAACTAACAGGATGAATAATTATGAACCAAAAGAAAATCATTCAGCTTGCCGTAATAACCGTCATAGGTGTCTGGGTGTTCTGTATGAGCACATTTCTTTCCGTATCCGTGGGCAGAAAAATGCTTTCGGCACAGACCACGGCACCTGTGGTTACTGTTCCCACAGTACCCTCCACCACGGCTCCCACGACCACTGAAGCACCTTCCACCACACGTCTTCCCATCGGCGGAAACATCGTTATGGCGGATGTTTCCGTGGAGGATCCGGAATGGTATGTGGAGGAGCAGGAATCCATAAAGGTTTCTCAGGTTATCGACGAGGTAAACAGAACAAATACCACCGAAAAAACAGCTAAGCCCAATGCAAATGTGCCAAGCGGAAAAACTGCAATAATCAAAGCTTATGTTGACGGGGTTAATAAACTGAAGGCATCTACGGACTTTTCCCTTTATAAGGATGATAAGCTCAATCTTACCATCGATAAAATGCCCGCAGAGAGTATCGCCAAATCCATGGCTGAGAGCCTGATGCAGCAGGCGCAGAAAAAGCCTATCACCTATAATTTCTCAGGGGGCACGGATGCCGGTACAGGTCTGACTCCCAATCAGGCGATAGCACCTCTGAATGTAGCTGCCACTGTAGAGGAAAGTGCCATCAGTTCAGCTGTGGCTTCGGCTACACAGGACGGTGGATACAAGATTACACTTCTTATGGCTCCTGAGCTTCAGACCTACACCACTCCTGCCAAAAACCATTCTACGATGGTTGAGGTTGTGGATATTGCTCCGTACATTCCGAAGGGTCTTACCGTAAAAAACCTTGATATGAGCTATACGGACACAAAAATCGAAGCAAACTTTGATAAGGATGGCAGAATTATATCAATGGTTCATTACCTTAAGGTCGAAAAGGCCGTGGCAAATGTAAACTTTATTATCGATGTGGAGGTTATAGTTCACGGTGATTTCGTAAGTAATTACACTTTCAGTTATTAAAATGAATAAATCGGTTGACTTTACCGATTTTTAGTGTTATAATTTATAGGTAATAATTACTTGGAGGAATAAAGATGGAAACTTTCAAAAAAGTGCTTAAAATTGTTGCTGTTATCGTTGCAATCGCAGCTGCTATCGCAGGTATTTATGTTGCAGTAACCAAAATTATCGAAAAGAAAAAGCTTAAGAATGCTGATGACAGAGTAAACTATGTTTCCTGCGCATCCTTAGAAGGAGATTATGACTTTATCTCCGAAACAGTAGCATAAAAATGAAAAATTAAGGGGCTGTAAAACAGCCTCTTTTTTTGTTGCCCATTAAACGTAATACATCGGGTAATCGTCTCTATGAAGCATTGAGCGATTACGGCTGAATATCAGCCACTGTTTGACTTTTAATTTTAAGTTTGTCTTGAAAAAACTGACGTAGATTGATATAATAGAAACGGAAATTTGTATATAGGAGGAATATACTATGGAAAATTTTAATGAATACCCTGTAGATGAAGAAGTAACGGAAGAAAATGGCGGATACACTTCGTCAGATAAAAAGGGTGTACTGCTTGTAGTTGCTCTTGCACTGGTAGTTGTTGTTTTTATTTTCAAGCTCGTGAATAATGACGGCAGTAAGCCTGTTCAGGCTCAGCCGAGCACCACGGCACCTACTGCTGTGAGCACCACTGTGCCTACCACTCTTGCCCCTACAGTGCCGTCTACAGCCGCACCTACAGTACCGGTTCAGACTACTGCGCCCGTACAGAGCACTTTGCCCACTCAGACTACGGCACCTACTACCGTTAAAACTGAGCCCTCTAAGGCTGACATTTTAGCCGAAGTGAACAGGGGCATCAATTCTCTTAAGGCTGACACCGCATCCTTCAAGGCAAACAAAAAGCAGGTTATCAGCATCGACCTTATCGACTGCTCCGTCCCTGCTCTTACAGGCGCTATAAATATGGTTATCGACTTTTTTGAGGGGGAAAAGACAGCTGAATACGACATCACAAACGGCAAAGGCGCTGATAAAAACGGTGAGGAAATCGTCGTAAATCACGAAATTCCTCCCACGGATAAGCCCTTCACTCTTACCCTCGAAGGCGTGGCAGAGGCTAAGGCGGAGAGAACCGATAAGGGTACCCTTTACACAATCAAGGTTGTTCCCGAAACCAGCACTCTCGAAAATCCCCGTCCTCCCCACCACAATGCCGCCTGTGACACTCTCGATTTTTCTACCTTTGAGCTTCCCGTCGGAGAGCTTACGAAGGTTGACTTCGAATATCCCGGTGCCACAGTAAGTGTTTTAGTCGATGCTTCAGGCAAGATAATCCAGTACCGTGAGCGCCTGGAAATGAAGGGCGTCGGTGAAGGCGGTGCCTTCGGAATTACCGGCAGCGGCAGTATGGAAGGCTATGTGGATGAAGTATGGGACATTCAGTGGAAGTAAGAAAGGTGACAGACTATGGCAGGATTTTCTGATATAGGTGTATTCCTCGGCTATCTCGAATGGCTCAAGGTTGACTTTTACACCTCACGACCGCGAAAGATGCAGGAAAGTGTCTTAAAAGGCATCGTAAAAAGAAATAAAAATACCGAATTCGGTAAGAAAATAGGTCTCGGTACAGTTAAATCAATAGAGGATTTTCAGCGGAATATGCCTATGACCACCTATGATGACTATGACGGATATGTGGAAAGGATGCTCAAGGGCGAAAAGAATCTTATCATAAAGAGAAGACCCGTCCGCTACTGCTCCTCCTCAGGCTCTGTCGGTAAGCCGAAAATTATGCCCAAATGCGGTGAAGACCTGTGGATTATGCAGTGTATGGGCTTTTCAGGTACCACAGGCTGTGCCGCCAAATGGTTCCGTAAAAAGGGAGTGAAGTTCCCCAAACAGGTGGGTAATGTGGCTATCGTTCTCACAGGTCACAGACTCGCTGACGGAAAAATGTGTAACGGCGCAGGTCAGATACCCCTTTCTTACCTTAAGCCTATCGCACCCTTTTTCCTCACTACACCAAATGATTTTATGTATCCCGTAGATGAAGCGGCTGTCAATACCTCTTATTTCCATCTGCGCTTTGCACTGCAGAGAAGGGACCTCTCTTATCTCGGTGCTATGGTTATTACTCTGCTGACCACTATGTTTGATTATTTCGAGCAGAACTGGGAGATGATATGTAAGGACATCGAAAAGGGTACCATCGACCCGTCAGTGAAATGCCCCGATGACCTTCGCAGAAAATGGGAAAAGAAATTAAAGCCTATGCCCGAAAGAGCGGCAGAAATCCGCCGTGAATGTGAAAAAGGCTTCGACACACCCATCGCACCCCGTGTGTGGCCGAAGCTCCTCTGGTCCTACGGAATGGTAGGCTCTAACCTTAAATTTTACGTAGAAAAGCTCCGTAAGCACATCGGCGATATTCCTATACATAATATGGGCTATGCGGCGGCGGAGGGCTATATGGCCATACCCACAGAGATGAACGCTATGGACTATGTGCTTTTGCCTCAGTCAGTTTTCTTCGAGTTTATTCCCGTGGATAACCCCGACTGTGAAAGACCTCTCACCATCGACGAAATCGAAGAGGGCAAGGACTACGAATTAGTGGTTACCAACCGTTCGGGCCTCTGCCGTTACAGAATAGAGGACGTGGTACGTGTGACGGGTAAATACAAGAACACTCCAAAGGTTGAATTCCTTTACAGAAATAATCTTGCCATGAATATCGCCAACGAAAAAACCACCACACAGATGGTTGACTGGGCGGCAGGAGAAACACAGAAGGCACTCGGCATATCCTTTAAGGGCTACAGCTTCTGTGACGACCACGACAGCGACCCTGTACGCTATATGATGCTCGCAGAGCCTGAGGGGAACGTGGACAAGAGTATGCTCGAGGAAATCGCTATCAAGCTCGACTGGTACCTCTGTGAAAGCAACGAAAAATACTTTAAATACCGCCGTTGGGGTATGCTTGGCGAACCGAAGGTAGTTTTCCTTAAAAAGGACACCTATGCCGATTACAGAGAAATGCTAAAAAATCAGGGCAAGGTATTAAATCAGATAAAGCCTGTGACAGTGATTAATAACGAAGAAAGAAAAGAGTTCTTCTTCTCGCATATTGATGAGTAAAATGAAAACGAAAAATAAAAACAAATACCGTAAACCGAAGTTGGTTTCTCTGCGTGCAAAGGCTTCACTGATCGCAAGCATTATAGTGTTTTTTATGTTCCTTCTGGCTTGCTTTACCACTGTTCCGACAGAGAAAGAAAGCTGTAAAACGGTAGTTGCAGAGTTTGATTACTGTAAAATGATACGGTGGAGATATTCGTCCGACAGCGGAATGCACATTTTCTGCACGGATTCGCAGTCTTATTATGTAGCTGATAATCATCTCGGCTACTACCGTGAGGAGAGAATAAAGGCACTCCCTGAGGGTACAAAGCTTACCGTAACCTATGACAGCTATGACGGCGAGATAGTAGAGCTGACGGCAGAAAATAAGGTTATATTATCCTATTCCGATTATATTAAGAGTGTGGAAAAGGACAGAAAGGTCTGCATCTTTTTCACCTTCTTTATGCAGATGATTATCGGCATAAATATCATTCATATTTATAAAGAGAAGCATAGATTTGATTAAATAAAAACATACTACCCACCAATTTCGGCGGGTAGTATGTTTTTATAAGGTTTCGTTTTCTTCGGACACGGCGAGCCGTGTCCCTACCGAAACATAATTTTGCTATAAGTGAAAATATATAATTAGGTTGAATTTTTGCATCAATTACTCAATAAAGAGGTTATTTTCTTTTGCTCTTTTAACTGTTATAATGTGATTGAAATTAAATAAAGGAGACAGAACAATGAATATGCAAAAAGTCGGCGAAAACATCGCAGCTTTACGGAAAAGCAAGGGAATAACACAAAACGAATTAGGTGAAAGAATAGGTGTGTCCTTTCAGGCTGTAAGCAAATGGGAAAGAGGGGAGACATTACCCGATATAACTCTTTTACCGGATTTAGCAGTGATACTTGAAACAACAGTTGATTTTATTCTGATGGGCGGTGAAATGGTTACGGAGTATAAAGGGAAAATTACAGTATCAGATATAAAAAAAGGTCTGAACTGCATAAAAAATGCAGGTGAGTATTTGGGCAAAGAAAATATAATTTATCGTGCTATGTTAAACGGCATCAATAAGGAACTCAATACAGATATCGAAGGAGCCTTTAATGATGATTATGTGTTTGAAGCGTTTTTAGCGGAGGCTATAATTCAGAATTTAATTATGGGCTTATATGTCGATGTTACTGATGTGAAAAATAACTTCAAACACGAGCATTTCAAGAAAATTGTTGTGTATTACTGTAACAGACACGGAATAAAATAAAAACAATACTACCCACCATTTCGGCGGGCAGTATTTCATTTTTATATCTCTTTTATCCGCGATTGCGCATTCCGCATTTAATCAGCTGTAACCGTAACCTTTCCCACAATCGTCTCACCTGTTTTCGCATAAGGGCTGACAGCGGTGATTTTCACGGTGTATTCTCCCTCTTCCTGTTCACCGGCGTTAATGAAGGCACCGTCGTCGTTAGCACGGACATATTCGGAAATAACTGAAGAGCAGAAAACAGTCTTGCCAAGGCTGTTTTTCACGGTGATATTATAGCTTGCCGCATCGTAATAGCCCTTAGCATCGGGAAATTCGATGAAAAGCTCACCGTGGGGGCCGTAGCTTCCCTTTATTTCACCCTCAGCGAAGGTCGGCTTGGTGTCAAGTGATTTGAGATTACCCCAGGTGTAATATTTCTCACCTATGGGGAGATAGTAGTCGTTTTCGGGATAGAACATATCAATGAATGCATCGAATACCCTTATTCTTGTGTTACCCTTGGCATCAACCTCGACTATTTCATAGCTTGAGGAAGGCAGCTGAGAGCCTGCATTACCGTCTATGTAGTTTACATTACCCTCGAGACCTGTAATACCGCCTGTGCCTATGGCAGTGAATTTGCCCTGATGAATGGAGCGCGGGTCAGAGGCGTTATAGTGGGAGTGGCCCGAGAAGTTGATAACCTGAGGATAATCCTTCAGAGCAAGACTTATTTTGATTTCACTCCAGTTGATACTGCCGTAAACGGTGAGGGTGGGGTGGGGATGCTGATAAACGAAAATAGGCTTATCTCCTGTGTCGGCTACAGCCTTGTCAAGCTCGGCCTTCAGCCACTGAATTTTTTCGTCACTGTAGTTTTCGTCCTTGTCCGAATAGGATAGGCCGATGAAATGGTAGCCGTTTATAACCTCGTGGGTGTCCACGTTTTCGTAAACATACTTTTTGTAGTTATCGAAGGCATTGATGCCCTCGGTTTCTCTTTCCTCGATGAATTCATGGTTACCCATACAGCAGAGATGCTTTGTGTCGCCTTTAAGCTCTTCGCTGACGATTTTAGCGTACATCTTGTATTCCTTTTCTCTGCCCCATTCGGTCATATCACCGCATATCATAACGGCATCAAGGTTTTTATACACGTCACTTTCCTTACTGTATTCGTAGCTCTGAGTGAAAAATTCACGGAACTCTATGGCATTCACATCGTCCTTTTCACCGCTTAAATGCACGTCACTGCACACGGCAAATCTTAAAACAGGCTCGAAATCCTCGGGTGTCTCAGGCGGTGTTTTGCCCGTACCTGTACCGATGGAAAGAACACTGAAAAATGCCGTGAAAAGCATAGTCATAAATTTTCCGAAAAGATTTGCGCCGAACATTTTAATCATATTTAACACTCCTTTTGTTATCTTTTATTAACCTTTTATCCTTAACCCCTTGGGGTAATGATTTTTGCCTTTACCTGAAACGACCTTGATTCCGCCTATGGGACAAGAGTTAACGGTAACTACAGCCCAGCCGTTTTCCGTGTCTGCGGTGATTTCCTCTCCGTGAAGATATTTCGTAAGCTCCGGAGAATCCGCTTCAAGGTCGATTTTTCTTTTGAAATCCTTCCCCATAGCCATAAAGAACTGATGATGGGGCTGAATGTAGTTTTTCTTTATTTCGCCGACGGTTACACCGCAGGAAAAGTGGGCAACGGGTATGGGAAAGTCGGGCGTGAAATAGTTAACCCTGTAACCGTTTGAAATAACATTACTTTTATCGTACTCCGTAAGAACACTGTCGAGAAAATCCGTCACGAGACGGTTTTCTTTTTCCTTGCCCTTCTTTGTGTCGGTCTTTCTTATGGAAGGCTCTACGGTGCTTTTCAGCACCGCCATAAACTGACCTTCGCCTCTGCTCTTATGAGGGTAAAATCTACGGCAGAAGTGAATGTTTTCAGTTTCACAGCCCTCGAAGAAAATACCGTAGCAGGTGTTTTCTCTGACTCTCGGTGTCACCTCGACAAGCTCGAACTCGGGATATTTACTGAGAAAGCTGTCGATAACCATTTCGTTTTCCTCGAGAGAGAAGGTACAGGTGGCATAGATTATATATCCACCGTCTTTGAGAAGACGGATGGCGTTATCGAGGATTTCAAGCTGCGTTTCGCCGCAGAGACGGACGTTTTCCTCACTCCATTCGCTGACGGCGGCTTCCTCCTTGCGGAACATTCCCTCACCGCTGCAGGGAGCATCCACCATAATAAGGTCGAAGTCCTTGTGGAAAAAACGGGTGAGCTTTTCTGTATCTGCACAGGTGGTGATGACGTTACGAAGACCGAGTCTTTCGATGTTGCCCGTAAGGATTTTACAGCGGGAGGGGATAATCTCGTTTGAGACTAAAACACCATTTTCACCGAGCTTGTTTTTCAGTTGTGTGCTTTTTCCTCCCGGTGCGGCACACATATCGAGCACTGCCCAGTCAGGCTGAATATCCACACATTCGGCAGGTGCCATAGCGCCTGGCTCCTGAACATAAATCATACCCGCGTGGTGGAAGGGGTGGTTGCCTATTTTGTCATAGGTGAAATAAAATCCCGTATCTGAATAGGGTATCTTTTCGTGGGGGAAGGGACAGATTTTTTCGAAATCCTCCACGCTTATTTTATCTGTATTCACTCGGAAGGCTCTGACAGGGGGTTCGGTGAGCGCTCTTTCGTAAGCCTCAAATTCTTCACCGAGGAGTCTTTGCATTCGCTCTTTATATTTTTCGGGTAAATTAATCATCGTTTTCATCCTTAAGATTCATTTCAGTATAAAGCATACACATTCCTACAGCAGTGATAGCCGCCGTTTCTGTGCGAAGTATTCGACTTCCGAGGGAAATTACCTTACCGCCTGCTGAGAAAGCCTTTTCTACTTCCGTTTCCTCAAATCCGCCCTCGGGACCTATCAGAATACCCACAGAAGAGTCTTTCTTCATAAGGGAAAGGGCATCTTTCGTATCTTCCATACCTCTTTTGCTTTCATAGGGTACGAGGAAAAGGTCAAGCTCAGAAGCCTTTTTAACAGCTTCGCCGTAGGAAAGGGGCATCTCTATTTCGGGCACGAGTGTTCTTTTGCTCTGTTTGGCGGCACTTTCGGCTATGGCCTGCCAGCGTGCGGTTTTAGAGGCTTTTTTCTTCCCGTCGAGCTTTACCACACAGCGGTTCATTTCCACGGGAATAATCTTATGCACACCTAATTCCACGGCCTTCTGTATGATAAGCTCCATTTTGTCGCCCTTGGGAAGACCCTGGAAAAGATAAATCTTCACGGGTAATTCCGTATCCTGAAAATCCTCTTCGATTATTTCCGCTATGGTGAAATCGTTTTCACATTCCTTTAATTCACACAGGTGGCTTTTACCCTCACAGGAAACTAAAAAGGTGTCACCCTTTTTCATACGAAGAACATTTTTTATATGGTTACAGTCAGAACCTGTAAGATGGAAGGTGTCGCCCTGTCTGTTTTCTTCCTTAGCAAAAAAATTAAACATATATTCACCCCGTTTTCCTGATTATATCAAATTATATTCTCTTTGGCAATACAAATAATGAGGAGATTTTCTTTTAAACATCTTTACAAACTTAAATTCTTTGTGGTAAACTTTAGTAAATATTACTTTAATATTTCAAATTCACGGAGACAGGAGAAAATCTGATGAAAGCTAAAATCACACTCGCTCCCGAGTTTAAAATCGGAGAAATCGACAGAAGAATTTACGGCTCCTTTATCGAGCATTTAGGCAGAGCCGTTTACGGCGGTATTTACGAGCCGGGCCATCCCACAGCTGATGAGGACGGCTTCCGTAAGGATGTCATTGATATGATAAACGAACTGAATGTACCCATCGTCCGCTATCCCGGCGGCAACTTCGTTTCGGGCTATAACTGGGAGGACGGCGTAGGCCCCGTGGATAAAAGACCGCCCCGTCTTGACCTTGCCTGGGGTGTTACGGAGCCTAACAAGTTCGGCACCGATGAATTTATGAAATGGTGTAAAAAGGCAGGCACATCACCTATGATGGCTGTAAACCTCGGTACGAGAGGCCCCGATGAGGCAAGAGCATTAGTCGAATACTGCAACCACAAAAGTGGCTCAAAGTACGCTGATATGCGTATAGCAAACGGCTACAAGGATCCCTGGGGAGTTAAGCTCTGGTGCCTCGGCAATGAAATGGACGGCCCCTGGCAGATGGGTGCCAAAACCGCACAGGAATATGGCAGAACTGCCAACGAAGCGGCTAAGCTTATGAAGTGGGTGGACGGCTCCATCGAAACCGTTCTCTGCGGCTCGTCCAGCCGATATATGAACACCTTCGGTGACTGGGAGCAGAAAACCTTGGAGCTCGCCTACGATAACGTGGATTATGTCTCCCTTCATCAGTATTACGATAATCACAGAGGCGACACAGCCTCCTTCCTTGCAAAGAGCCTGGAGCTTGACGAATTCATTTACAGTGTAATCTGTATCTGCGACTTCGTAAAGGCAAAGAAAAGATCGAAGAAAAAGATTAATCTTTCCTTCGACGAATGGAATGTATGGTACCATTCAAACGGTGCACCTGTGGAGAGATGGTCCACAGCACCGCATCAGCTTGAGGATATTTATAACTTCGAGGATGCACTTGTTGTTGCCTGTATGCTTATAACTCTTATGCGCCACGCAGACAGAGTAAAAATTGCCTGTCTTGCCCAGCTGGTGAATGTTATCGCTCCTATCTTCACCAAAACAGGCGGCGGCGCTTTCCGTCAGACTATCTTCTATCCCTTTAAGGAAATGTCAATGCACTGCACAGGTGCGGCACTTAAGCCTATCATCACCTGCGGAAAGTATGACTGTAAGGATTACACGGACGTTCCCTTCCTGGAGGCAGTGGCTTCCTATGATGAGGAAAAGGGCGAGGTGGCTGTTTTCTGCGTTAACCGTTCACTCGACGAAAATATGGAGCTGGATATTTCTCTTCTCGACTTCGAGGGCTATAAGCCTTATGCTTTCGAGTCAATGGACGGCTATAATGTTCTCGATGAAAACACCTTCGATGACGAAAAGGTAAGAATGCACTCTAACGCTCTTCCCGTTCTCGACGGCAAGACAGCAACTGCACTTCTCAAGCCTCTTTCCTTCAATGTTATCAGATTTAAAAAAGCATAATTTAAGACCGCTGTATACCGTGAAAGGTGTACAGCGGTTTCGGCTATTTACCGCTATCTATGCAGGAAAACAGCGTAGTGTTTGTGATGAAAACGCTTTTAAAAAAGCCAATATGCCTTCTTCTTTGAGGAAGGTGTCAGCCGTCAGACTGACGGAGAGATCCGTAGACACACAATGCATTGTGTCCGCGAATAAACGGTAAACCTTACGGCATCCCGCTTTATATTTTCGTTTCAAGAAAAAAATATAAATCAGGGACGTCAGAGCCGCCATCCCCTCCGGTGCAAACACCGTCTCTACTTCAATAAATTTTCTGTTAATATTTATTCCGTTTTTTCATAACATCTTGACCATATCCGATGTAAGTGCTATTATATTATAGTAAAGCATTAAAACTTTATAAAATGAAAAGGAGATGTTTTTTTATGAAGAAAATTATTGCTCTTATCCTTGTGGCAGTTTTAGCCTTCGGCACCTGCCTTCCCGCTTCGGCAGGACTCTTTGACAGGGAAGCAGCTATCCGTCTCATTGTCCCCGAAAACTGGGAAATGGAAATCGGTGACAGCAGAAGTGTAGACTGTGCCGCACAGAATACAAGTAACTTCGTGCAGTGGTCTGCAGAGCCCGAGAGCGTGGCCTCTGTGGATGAATTCGGCAGAGTTACCGCTCTTAAAGAGGGCGAGGCTGTTGTCAAAGCTGTAAACGCTGACGGATATGAGTCAAGCGTAACTCTTAAGGTAGTTTCCGAAGCCACAAAGAGTGATGTAAAAAAGACCAAGGTTGACTATCAGGGTGAGGCTATAGCCGAAAACGAAACTCTTCAGAAGATAGTCACAAGATATGAAATCGGCAGTAAGGATGTTCCCGCTGAGGTAGCCGATAAGGACGGTTATGCAGCCGCACAGACAGCTACCACAGCTGACGGTGCAGTATGGACAGTGACAAATTACGGTGTACTCCGTACGGACGAAAATGCTCTTAATGAAAGAGATAAGCTCCAGCGCTTTATGGGTGACAGATATTTCTTCTCAGCCGACACTACTGACGGTAAGGTTTTAGCTATCTTCGCTGACGGTAAAAACGGCATCTGGACAGTTATGACAGAGGGTTACACCCATATCGAAATGCTCGACATCGACGGTACAGACAAGGCCGCTATGATGAGCGAAAATACACAGAAGTATGTTTCCAGAAGAGGTATGGTTTCCGAGGCCTTCTTCATCGACGGCGAATGGGTACCTAATGAAAGCGACAATGACGGTCTTTGGACTTCAATGTACGGCGCAGGCGAGCTTATGAGATATGCAGTTCTCCGTGATGATCCCGGTGCAACTGCCGAAGAAATCGAAGCCGCACGAAAGACTGCCACTCTTGCCACAGAGGCAGTAGTGCTTCTTACATATATTTCTATGCGTGACGGCACCACCGAAAGCTTCGTCAGAGCACAGAGAAACGGTGGCGTTACAGACTATGACAAGGGTAAGTATTACACTCCCGGTGCACTCGTAGTCGGCGGCAACTACGGACAGAATGTTCCCTTCGAAAGCCCCGCTACAATGTTTGACAAAATGAATGCCAAGTATATGCTTTACGGTATTCCTTCCTATATCCAGGACGATGAAGGCAACCTCTCTCTCGAGGACAGCGCTTCATGGGTAGACACAACTACCGACGCCGCTAAGGATGCAGATTACGCCAAGAGAACCCGTTTACTCGAGGGATTCTGGGCAAGAACCTACTCCTTCAAGGACGAAAAGAACGACTATGACGGCTATGCTTACTGGTCACATAACGGTGACGGTACAGCCACAGGTATTTCTACCAAGAAAAACTCTGACGGCTCAGATTATCTTCTCCACTATGAAAACTACCGCGGTCTGAAGGTAGACGCCACCAAGGAAATTCCCGAAAGATTATGGAATGATCTTATCGGTCCCGACCGTAAGGTAGAGGATATCTTCTACAAGGGCGACACAAGTGCCGATGAGATTATCGGCCATCTCTTCCTTTACAAATTAGCCTATGACATTTTAGGTGAAGAAGATCCCGAGCTCGGTGCGCTTATCGTAAACGCTGTTGACAAGTTCGCACAGCATCTCGTTGATAACAGCTACTGTCTCGTAGACGGTTCAGGTCAGCCTACCACCTGGGGTAAATTCTCCAGAACCTACCTTCATAACGGTCAGGTTTTAGGTGGCGCACCTCTCCAGACTCTCGTTTGTCTCAATGTATTCAAGCTCGCACATTACCTCACAGGCGAACAGAAGTGGGAGGACGAATACAGAATGGCAGCACTCGATGAGCAGTATCAGTATGCCAAGGTTATGACCCAGGAAAAAGAGAGATATGAAATGTGCGTTCTCGAATATGCGAACAGCGTATCTCCCGTTTTAGGCTTCATTCTCCGTCCTTTAGTAGGTACAGAAATGTTCAAATCTCTCGTAAGAATCATCCTTAACTACTCTGACGAGGAAATGGCTATGCTCGGCTACTACCTTCTTTTCCAGATGGAAGACGATGAGGAGCTTTTAGGCTATTACAGAGAAGGTCTTGCTGACTGGTGGTATTCAATGAGCTTCAGTGAAAATGCTCTCTGGTACTACATTTATCAGCTTGCTTATCCTGAAAGCGAAATGACCGACGTATACGGAAACAGCCTCGTTGAGACAGCATCATGGGTGCTTTCCCGTCATCCTATCGACACCAGACGCTATCTTGCCACTAACTCAAACAGAGACGACATCGCAGAGCTTGACCTTGACGATGTAGGCATCGGCGGAACAAGTGAGCTTTCCTTCGACCTCACAAAGAAGGTTCCCTTATTCTGGAACTCCGACAATAACATCCTTAAGCTCATCGGTATGGTTTTCGCCCTCGGCAAGCTCGAATGGGCAGTAGCTCCCGCTGACGAAAGATCAATGCATAAGTATAACGGCTCAACCTACGAAATGGATAATAACCATAATCCTAACGAAATGAAAGGATCCACTACTTATACACTTCCTTACTGGATGGGCAGATACCACGGAATGCTGAAATAAATGCAGAATTCAGAATGCAAAATGGCGTGTGAGATTCCGGAACGAAAAAAGCGATAGTCCGCCGTTTAAACGCTAAGTGCTAAACCGGGCGTGGAGGATTTGCGGAAAAGGAAGTAACATCCCACCGCTTTTATGATGGACATCATAGGAGCGGAATTTATCCGCCGGACTTTTCAGCATTTTTTCAAATTATGTTACGTAGGG
>JAZNMU010000100.1:0-7192 GCA_045579865.1 Acutalibacteraceae bacterium | reverse complement strand
CAACTCCTTGGCTCACAGAACGACATGGCTACGATCCGACTTAATACTGTATTCTTGAAACGGGATGGTCGGTGGTTATTGCAACCTTTACTCCTGCATTATGAAGAATACCTGCAGTTTTAAAATCTGACTGGCTGACTTCGTCTTTGCTTCGCGAGGCAAGAGAAGGCCCCACAATGGCGGGATAACCGCTTTCTGCAATTTCCCTGGCAATAAGATGGCCCTCGGTGCAGTGGTCAATAGTCAGGTCAAGATCAAATTCTTTTGCTATTCTTATTGCGGTTAAAATATCATCAGTGCGGTGAGCATGAGCTTTAAGCGGTATTTTCTTTTCAAAGAGCTCTTTGTAACATTCCAGCGTGAAATCTTCGTTGCCTGCTTGGTTTTGTGAAAAATACTGTTTTGCACGGAAAAGCTCTTCTCTTATAAGTGAAGCAATTCCCATACGGCTTGACGGCATATTTCCGTTAAGACCGTAACAGTTCATCGGATTTTCGCCGAAAGCAATTTTTATTGCTGCAGGAGCAAGAACAACCATATCGTCAATACATCTGCCGTAGGTTTTTATAAAGGCGAATTGTCCGCCAACAGCATTAGCACTTCCCGGTCCTGCCATAACACCGGTAATACCGGAGGCAATAGCATTATGAAAAGCATTGTCCAAAGGATTTATACTGTCTATTCCTCTTATGAAAGGTGTTATAGGATTTGTATTTTCGTTACTCGTATCATTTTGTGATGAAATTTTATCTTCTGCAATTCCGATATGACTGTGTGCATCGATAAATCCGGGATAGACATTCAGGTTTTCAGCATCAAAAACCTCTGTTCCCTTTGACGGAACAATCTTTTCTTTGATTTTTATAATTTTTCCTTTGTTTATCAAGATATCAGCCCGAAACGGTGTATCATTTTCCATTGTGTGCAAAAGACCGTTTATAATTAAAAGCATATTTTTTCTCCCTTCAGTCTTTTTTATGTATGTATAGTTTGCCGCAAACGAGGTAAACTATCCTTGTAAAGTGGTTAGGAGGTGAGAATATGAACAACAACAGCAATAATCAGAACAACAGAAGTAATCAGAAAAACCAGAATAACCAGAACAATCAGAACAATCAGAACAACAGAAACAACCAGAATAATCAGAGCAACAAAAACAGTCAGAACAACCAGAACAAATAACAAAAATTACTTTTGTTTTTTTACTGATTCGGTTATTTGTTTTTTGCTTGCTAAATATTGTTTTATTCAGCCATTTAAACTATAATCAAACAAAAAAATATGTGTGCTGCTAATGTTCAATTTATAAATAAAAACTGTGTGAACATTTGCAATAATGTAATAAATCCGAACCCTTTCTGTAGAAGACAGGCTCGGATTTATTGCTTTTCTTGGGAATGCTTACTTATTGTTAACTCTTATAGTTGTGCGCTTATTTCACCACAGTCACCTTTTCGCATAGAATGATGTGGGAGGTGAATTATTATGTCAACATCATGCAGAAGCTGCAGAACCGGCTGTACAGTTTTTGCCGTGGTTGCAAGTCTTATTATAGGTATAATTACGGCATTTCTCAGAATAACTGCCACTATTACTCTTACACCCGCATTTTTATGGGTGCTTCTCGGTATTGCTGTAGTGTATCTGGCTGTAATTCTTATTGCAGCAGCTCTTTCACGGAACGGATGCTGTGACAGCTTATGCAGTATAGTTACTACGCTGCTTGCAGGTGTTCTCGGTACGGTATTATTTTCTATTATTCTGCTTGCAATTGAATTTGTGGCAACAAGCATAATCGGTGCAGTTATTACGGGTGCGCTCCTGTTTTTCTTTTTCCTTACAGTCACATCCACAGCCTGTCTTGTCAGATGTCTTTTTAACTGTGACGAATAAAAAGCAGTCCCCGACTTATGTCGGGGATATGTTGTTTGGTGTCTGAGAAATTGTCACAAAAATCCGAAGAACAAAAACGAACTCATTTTGCAATTTATAAGTTCATTATATAGCCGTAAGCGTATTGATTTTTATTTTTTCTAATGTTATTATTAAAAGGAGTTGTTTTATACTTTATTTAATAATCAAATTTATTCGGAGGCGACGGAATGAATTTCGATATAAAAAAATTCACGACAAAAATCATCTGTGAGGGCAAAAATTCGGATACTATCATCGACGCCCAGATGAGAGAAAAGGAATTTGACCTTTTCATAACCGCCACAGACGATAAACCAAAGTTCGTTGAGCTTCATTGGGAGACAGAAACAGACGATGATCTGCTTGTGCTTGGAGACGGTTGGGAGAGAAGCTACGGAAATCTGCAGTTCCTTTCTCTCTCTGAAAATGACCGATGGATGCCATGGTATTTCATTGCTACGGATAAGAAAAAATGCTTCTGCTTCGGTGTGAAGACAGGCTGTAATTCTTTCATAAGCTTCAGATATGACAAGAAGGGTATCACAGCTTTGGTGGATGTGAGAAACGGCGGAAGCGGTGTGCATCTCGGCGGCAGAAAGGTTTGCCTTGCCACATTTATCTGTGAGGAATACGGTGACGGAAATGCTTTTGAAAACCTGAGAGATTACTGCGGTAAGCTCTGCGAAAATCCTATATTGCCTAAGGAGAGAATTTACGGCGGTAATAACTGGTACTATGCTTACGGAAAGAGCAATTATCAGCAGATTATCTCTGATGCCCGTCTGCAGGTTGAACTTGCCTCGGGTATAGATAACAGACCTTTTCAGGTAATTGATGACTGCTGGCAGAAAAAGAAATGTGCAGGTCCTTGGCTTCCGAACAGAAAATTCAGGGATATGAAAAAGCTTGCCGACGAAATACGGGAAGTCGGTGCAAGACCGGGTATATGGGTGCGATTTCTCCGCAACAAGGACAGAGCAATCAAAAGAAAGTGGAGAATTCTCCGTAAGGGCAGAAGAGTCTATCTTGACCCGACACATCCCGAGGTTCAGAGCTACATAAGAGATGATATCGAAAGAATAAAAGGTTGGGGCTACGAGCTTATAAAGCACGATTTTTCCACTGCTGACCTTTTCGGCGATTTCGGGGGAAGTCTTACCTCCGGTATAACTAATATTGACGGTTGGCATTTCTACGATAAAACCAAAACTAACGCTGAAATTGTTCTTGATTTTTACCGTCTTATAAAAGATGCGGCAGGGGATATGTATATCATCGGCTGTAACACCGTTTCTCACCTTTCGGCGGGTCTGGTGCATATCAGCAGAACGGGCGACGATACCAGCGGTAAGGAGTGGACAAGAACAAAGGAAATGGGTGTAAACACTCTTGCCTTCCGTCTGGCACAGAATGAGAAATTTTATATGTGCGATGCGGACTGTGTGGGTATACTTGAGGATTACATCCCCTGGGAAAAGAACAGTCAGTGGCTGCACCTTCTTTCCTGCAGTAACACACCTCTTTTCGTCTCCTGCAGTGATGAAATCGGCCGGAAGCAGAGAGAGGACCTGAAAAAGGCTTACAGGACATTTAACGAGCCTCACAGCATTAAGCCGATCGACATTTTCACCACTAAAATTCCCTCACAGTGGGAAATTGACGGTGAGACAGTTAAATATGAGTGGTGATACGGTTTTATTTGTTGACAAAAAGGAAATCAGATGTTAGTATTATATATATGGCAGAGAGGCTCCACAGAGCCTTTTTGCTGTTTGAAAAGGGAGGAATAATTTATGGAAAACGAAGAAAAGAAAGGTATTGTTTCAAAGGTTAAAACCGTTTTTAATACGGCGAAAGAATATTGGACAGAGCCGCCAAAGGGAAATTATATCCCTTATAAGGAAGTGGCATGTATCAGCGGTGCAGGCTTCGGTGTACACTGGATGACACTTCTTTCGAGTGTTATAGGACTTGACGCATCGAGCTTTCTTGTAGGTGCAAGTATAGGTCTTAAGCCTACAGATTTATATACTATGGCTGTGGTGGCAAATATCATAGGTATCCCGTTAGGTATTTTCCGTGCATGGTACTATGATAATCATAAGCTTAAGGGTGGTAAATTCCTGCCGTTTTTAAGAATGTGCGGCTTCCCCATAGTATTTATTTCTATGATTTTTGTTTGGCTGCCTTATGAAAATATGGGATATACCACTAAAGCGGTGGTTGTATGGCTTATGTGTTTCCTGCTGAATTTTTTTGCGGGATTTTTCAATGAAAGCTACACTTATTTCCAGCAGATAATAACACCCAACTCTCAGGAGAGAGCCAATGTAATGAGTATTTCTCAGGTTATATATTCTCTTGCACCGACTATTACAGGACTTGTGGTGCCGCTGATTGCAGGTCTTACCTGGGGACTTAACAATATCTGGACATACAGAGTTATTTATCCGCCGTTTACAATTTTCGGACTGATAGTCTGTGCCCTGTTTTTCCGTAGGGTTAAAGAGAGACTTATTCTTCCTAAAAAGAAGCCTGAGCCTGTCAGAATGTTTGACGCTCTCAGAGAGGTTGCTAAAAATAAATATTACTGGATTATTCAGGCGGCAGGATGGGTTGTTTTTCTTGAATCAGGATACGGCGTTATTCTTGCCTGGACATTCGTTTACGGTAACGGAGGAGAGAATCAGGCAGCTTTAGGTGTGGCCAATACGGTTATCGGTAATGCCTCTCTCTGGGCGATGCTTCTTTGTCCGCTTGCCATCAAGTATATGGGCAAAAGAAATATGCTTATAACGGCAAACGCCATTAACATAGTAATTCTTCTTATCCTTTATTTCGTATATCAGAATATTATTCTCATCTGTGTGCTGTGGTACATAAACACATTTATAAACACCTTCTGGAACATCGTCCAGCATCAGATAAGTGCAGATATGAGAGACTATCACCAGTGGAAAACAGGTGTAAGAGTTGACGGTCTTTTCGGCCCTCTCGGTATCATAGGTACATTCATCGGATTCTTTACAGGTATGGTATATCCTGCCATTTATGAAAAAATGGGCCTTACCACAGATTACAATGTTCTTTATGATGATGCGGTAAGAAATAATCTTTTTGAAGTGCTGATTTTATGCTCGGCATTCGGTGCGCTTCTGAACCTCATTCCTTATATTTTCTATGACTTGACAGAAAATAAGCATAAAGCCTATGTGGGAGTGCTTAAAATCCGTGCCATGTTCGAAAACTATTTTCTCGGTAAACTCGAGGACGAAGAGCTGGAAGATGCCATGTCTGTTGTTCTTGAGGCGAAGAAACATTATGGAAAAGAAAAGGTGCCTGTGAACAGAACAATGGATAAGGCGGAGAAACGGCAGATTAAGGAAACTAACCTTGCTATAGAAAGAGCAGCTATCGTAATGGAAGATCTTACCAAATTCTCAAGAGAAGCAGGTAAGGCAAGAATAAGTCAGGCAGAATCAGATGTAGCAAGAGGTTTGATTTGCCTTTACGAGAATGCGGAGGAAGAGCTGAAAAATGCTAAGGCACTTCCGAAAAATAATGCAGAAGAAAAGGAAATCCGTTCCGATGCCATAAATAATGCCAAAACAAAGAAAAGAGCCGCAGCTCTTATCAGAAAGTACGGCAGGGATAATATCAAGACTCCCGATGAGGCAGTTAAGCAGGAGATTATGGACAGAGAAGCAAAGAGCTTCTTTGACAGCTTGAAAATTAAACGTGAGCTTAATAAATGGCTGAAAGAGGCATCCGTTTATGCGGATATTACGAAGCCCTACACTAATGCTAAGAGTCTTCTTGCACAGGCTGAATACTATGCACATTATGAAGAACTTGAAAAGAGATACTTTGAACTGTTGGCAAAGTCGGAGGTTCAGTAAAACGTATTAAATTTTTACAGCCTATTGCAAAAAACATAAAATAATGTTAATATACTCGGGTATCAAATAAAAGAACGGAGAATTATAATGGCATATTTCTACAAAAAAGACGGAGAAATCTTCATTCCCGAAAAAATCAATCCCGATCTCGTAAAGCTTTGCTTCGGCATCGTGAAGGCTTGCAAGCTTTCCTTCAAGTATCAGATGAAATCCACTTCCCTTCAGAATGCTCTCAAGTCAGGTAAGGATGAGCAGATGCTTTCTCTTATTCAGAAATGCCTCGAAAAGAACAAGAAGCTTTATGATCAGGATATGGCTCTTGCAGGTGTTACTGTCGAGGAGGTTGATGATTCCTTCTTTGAGGATAAGGATACAGAATTCCTTAAAAATCAGATGCAGGTGCTTATTGATTTCGCTATGATTAATACTATAGTCGAGTCAAAGATGATGAACATTCTCGCTGCAAGTTGTGAGAAAATCCTCGGCACACCCCTTAATAAAATCAAATTCTTCACCAACCAGGACGTAATCCTTGAACTTGATGAAGAAGATGAGGAAGAAATCGAAGAATAATCAAACTGAACAATGAAAAAGAGGCTGTGAAAACAGCCTCTTAATATTTTGTCAGCAGTAAACGCTTCTGAAATCATACATATCCTTTGTATTATCTTCATCGGTATGTATGGTGATAAGCGTACCTGCCAAGGATGCCTTTGGTGTTACGTGGTAATAGGTTCCTTCATAAAAGCTGCACTGTACCGTGGCGGGATGGTTATGTCCCATGGAAAGAAGTCCCACACAGCCGCTTTCGGTGAAAACATCGTCGAGGGGCTGATTTTTCGGTATGTTGTACTTTTCCATTCTGATACCCAGGGTCGGATAGCCGAATTTATACATTTTGCCCTGTCTTGCGGCACGGAAAAAGTTTGGTGTGTTTTCGTGAAGAAAAACGCTCATAAAGATGTCTTCGTTTACAGTCTGCTTTTCTGCGATTTCCTCCTTGCACCAGTTCACCTGGTCCTCGTGAACGTAGCCGTAAATATGGTCAGTGTCCTCGTTGTCGTAGTCCATAGTGTCGAGGAATAAAAGAGAGTGAGTTACGCTTTCTCCGTCAGTGATGTCAATGCTGTACTGACATCCACCTGAAATCTCAGGCTCATCGGAGACGAGACAGTGCTCATACTGCGAAAGATAAGCCACCACATCCTCGGAGGTACCGTAATTAATGCCGTCGTTGTTGCCGGGAACATACGCCCAGTATTGGTCTGCTTCCTCGAAAATCTCTGCCACCGAGCGAAGAACATAGGCTTTGTTGAAATCACCGTCGTTACCGTCATCTATCATATCGCCTGAAATTACCACAAGCTCGGGGTTATGCT
>JAZNMU010000099.1:0-3784 GCA_045579865.1 Acutalibacteraceae bacterium | reverse complement strand
TAAGCACTCAGCCTCACAGTGATATTGCCATCATAAAGAACGCAAACCACTCCTCCTATATTTCTCAGGACGGAAAACAGGCTTATGTTCTGGCGAAGGAGTACTTTGACAGGCTGTAATTCAATGCAGAATGCAGAGTGCAGAATGCAGAATGGGCGTGTAAGGCTTCGGAAACGAAGAAGAGATACACCGCCACTTAACCTCCCTCAGCCGTGAAGCGGCGGAGAGAGGGAGGTGTCTTTGCTTTGCAAAGACGGAGGGAGCACACAACTTCGCCTTTAAAGAATTTGTGTAAAATCAACCGTATCCTGTGACACAGCCAAAAGTAAATAGTAATCATAAATTAAGGGGCTGTCGTATAAAACAATAGCCCCTTTTTTAATTTTTTATAGTTATTATTTGGCGGTGTATCATTCATTTTATTAGTGAAACCTTACACGCCATTCCGAATTTCGCATTCCGCATTCCGAATTCAAGTAAGCCGAAGGCTTACTCGGGCAGCTTACACACATCTACCCAGCCGTCACATTCGCTGAACCTCTCCAGCTCCTCCATATTCAGCTCGATAGCACTGTTACTGCTTCCCACAGCGGGGAAAACAGTTTCGAATCTTTTGAGCGATTCGTCCAAATAAACCTTAACTCCTTCGTTAATGCCGAAGGGACACACACCGCCTACGCTGTGGCCTATCATTTCATCCACCTGCTCGAAGGTGAGCATTTTAGCCTTCTGTGAAAAGGTCTGCTTGAACTTTTTGTTGTCTACCTTTGCATCGCCTGCGGCTACTACTAAAATTGCACCGTCAGAAAGGAGAAAGGAGAGAGTTTTGGCGATTCTTTTTCCCTCAGTGCCCAGAGCCTTTGCGGCGAGCTCTACGGTGGCGCTGGAAACCTCGAACTCCATAACTCTGTGGTCTGCACCGTATTTTTTTAAGTGTTCTCTTCCTTTTTCTATTGACAAGATAATCATTCCTTTTTTACAGTTTTTACCATTGTACTACTCTTTTTATTTTAAGTCAAATATTTTGCTCAAATCAGTTGTTTTTTTCTCGGTTTTAATGTAAAATTAAATGGTATGTTTTAATAATAAAGAGGTAAAATATGGCGTCAAAAGAATTTTTAGAATTAAGAAAAAAGATAATCGAAAAAGACTTTAAATATATGAACGACAAACAGCAGGAGGCTATTTTTCAGGTAAACGGCCCCGTGCTGATTTTAGCAGGTGCGGGAAGCGGAAAGACCACCGTTATCGTTAACCGTATCGCAAACATCGTAAAATACGGCAACGCCTATAAGAGCAAGGAAGTAGCCTTCGAGCCCAGTGAAAGAGATATGCGACTTATGAAGGCATATTTAGACGGTGAGGAGGATGCACTTTTCGACATAGAGGACCTTCTTTCTGTGGAGCCTGCACGTCCCTGGCAGATACTGGCCATCACTTTCACCAATAAAGCGGCTAACGAATTAAAGGAAAGACTCGAAAAAATGCTCGGTGAAGAGGCTAAGGAAATATGGGCTTCCACCTTCCATTCAAGCTGTGTGAGAATACTGCGCCGTGACGGTCAGGTTTTAGGCTACAGTAAAAGCTTCACCATCTACGACACTGACGATACAAAGAGACTCATAAAGGAATGTCAGAGACAGCTCGGTATAAGCGATGCCAATCTTCCCCATAAAACCATTCTTAATGAAATCAGTCACGCAAAGGACAGTCTTGTTTCACCCGATGACTACATCGCCTCTGCAGGTAAGGATGCCCGTAAGGCACAGATAGGCAAGGTTTACAAGATGTATCAGAAGGAGCTTAAAAACGCCGATGCCATGGACTTCGACGATATTATCGTAAATACCGTAAAGCTCCTCGAAGAGCACAGTGATATAAGAGAGTATTATCAGAAAAAGTTCCGCTATATTATGGTTGACGAGTATCAGGACACAAACCACGCTCAGTATAAGCTGACGGAGCTTTTAGCGGGCGGTCACAGAAACATCTGTGTAGTTGGTGACGATGACCAGAGTATTTACCGTTTCCGCGGTGCTACCATAGAAAACATTATGAGCTTCGAGCACCGTTATGCCGAATCAAGTATTATCCGTCTTGAGCAGAATTACCGCTCTACACAGACCATTCTCGATGTGGCCAATGAGGTTATCTCAAACAATAAGAAGAGAAAGGGCAAAAGCCTGTGGACAGCCAACGGCGGCGGTGATAAGGTGGTTATCAATACTGCCTACGATGAAACGGACGAAGCCAAATTCATTACCGAAACCATCGAAGAAAATGTCAGCTCGGGCAAATTCACCTTCAGCGACCACGCCGTTCTTTACAGAATGAATGCCCAGTCGAATACCATTGAAAATGTTCTCGTCAGGGCAGGTATTCCTTACCGTATTATCGGCGGCCACCGTTTCTACGAAAGAGCGGAAATCAGGGATGCAATAGCATATCTCACTATTCTCAATAACCCCAACGATAACGTAAAGCTCCGCCGTATAGTAAATGTACCCAAGCGTGGTATCGGCGACACCACCGTAAATAAGGCAAGTGAAATAGCCTCAGGTCTCGGCATCAGCCTTTTCGAGGTCTTTTCCCACGCCGACGAATACGAAAGCCTTAAACGAAGTGCCAAAAAGCTGATGGAGTTTACCTCTACCATTGACTCTGTAAGAGCGAATGTGGACAAGGTACCTCTCGACGAGCTTTTCGAGGACATTATCCGTAAAACCGAATATATGGCACATCTCCGCCTTGACAAGGAAAAAGGCTCTGAAAGAGTAGAAAACATCTACGAATTGGTAACCAACCTTAAAAATTATCAGTCGGAAAACGAAGAGGTAACTCTTTCAGGCTTCCTTGAAGAGGTTGCTCTTATGACTGATATTGATAACTATAACGCACAGCAGGATGCTGTTGTTCTTATGACTATTCACTCGTCGAAGGGACTTGAATTCCCTGTGGTATTCCTTCCCGGTATGGAGGAAAGCATCTTCCCGGGTGTACAGAGTATGTTCGATCCCGATGATGTGGAGGAGGAGAGGCGACTGGCTTACGTAGGTATCACCAGAGCCAAAAGAAAGCTCTTTATCTCCCACGCCAATTCCCGTATGCTTTTCGGTACTACTCAGAGAAATCTTCCCTCACGCTTCGTTATCGAAATTCCCGATGCCTTCACCGAGAGAACGGGCAGAAGACCCACCTCACAGATGTCCTTTGAGGGTCTTGCCCGAGGGGACTACGAGAGAGAGGACAGAAACTTCTCAGGCAACGGCTATCTTTCCCGAAACAGGGTACAGCCTGTCAGAAAAGCTCCTCCCGTTTCCACGGAAACCTATGCTGTGGGCGACACCGTTATGCACAAGGTATTCGGTAAGGGTGTGGTTGTTTCCGCCAAGCCTATGGCGAACGACTTTATGCTCGAAATCGCCTTCGAGGGCGGAAGTACGAAAAAGCTTATGGCAAACTTTGCTAAACTGCAGAAAGTATGAGGTAAAATGATGAGACTTTATAACGTAAAGGATTTCGGTGCTGTCTGTGACGGAAAGCACGACGACGGCGACGCCATACAGAAGGCTATCGACACCTGTACTGCTGAGGGTGGCGGTACCGTAATTCTCGGTGCAGGTGAATATTACAGCCACTCAATTCAGATAAAAAAGAACGTAGAGCTTTATCTGCAGAAGGGCGCTCATCTTAAAGCCAGTGCAGACATCGATTCCTATATCAGACCCTGTGAAACCATCAACGACCCGAAGACTGCCTAAGTCGGAGGCCAAGCGGTCTTAGG
>JAZNMU010000098.1:0-6268 GCA_045579865.1 Acutalibacteraceae bacterium | reverse complement strand
AGAAATTCGCTGAATACGGTAAACTTTCACATCAGCCTCTCGAAGACCTTGAAGCAGGTGCACGTATTAACGTAGGCGAGGTTAAAAGAGAGCCTATGGACTTCGCTCTCTGGAAGAGCGCTAAGCCCGGCGAACCCTATTGGGAATCTCCCTGGGGTCACGGCAGGCCCGGCTGGCACATCGAATGCTCCGCTATGGTAAGACGCTACCTCGGTGAAACCATCGACATTCACTGTGGCGGTCAGGACCTTGTATTCCCTCACCATGAAAACGAAGTAGCACAGAGTGAATGCTGCAACGGGAAGCCCTTCGCAAGATACTGGATGCACAACGGCTGTATTACTGTAGACAAGGTTAAAATGTCTAAGTCTCTCGGTATCTTCTTCACAGTCCGTGATGTAGCTGAGCAGTATGGCTATGAGCCCATCCGTTACCTTATGATTTCCTGTCAGTACAGAAGCCCCATAAACTACAGCTTTGACGCTATCGCACAGTGCAAGGCTTCTCTCGAAAGACTTTACACCTGCCGAAATAATCTTGACTTCGCACTTAAAAATGCAGTAGAAGAAGCAGGTGAGAAGGATGCTGAAATCATTGCTCTCATCGACGGCAAAAAGGATAAGTTCATCGAGGCTATGGAGGATGACCTCAATACAGGTGAGGCTCTCGGTGCAGTATTTGAGCTTGTCCGTGACATCAATACCAATGTAAACGAGGGCGTACAGTCAAAGGCACTCGTAGAATATGCTGCAAAGATTTTTGACGAGCTTATGGATGTTCTCGGCTTACTTTATAACCGTAACAAGGAAGATAAGAGCCTCGACGACGAAATCGAAGCACTTATTGCCGCCAGAAATGAGGCAAGAAAGAACAAAAACTGGGCTGAAGCTGACCGCATCAGAGATGAGCTGAAGGCACAGGGCATCGTTTTAGAGGACACACCTCAGGGTGTTAAGTGGCACAGAGCATAATATTATAGGGGCTGTTTCTGCAGCCCCTTAATGAATATTGAATGGTGAATGATGAATAAGAACCTGCCTGCGTCAGAACCTTGTTACTCGCAGGCTCGTAATAATGACTAATGTAGGGACACGGTGCACCGTGTCCGCAAAAAACTGCAAGGATGTATCATTATGATCGAAAATAAATTTAAGGATTTGTTGAAATTAACAACAACTCCCATATTAATTTATTATTCTGTCGAGATGTTGTACTGTGCAATATATTTTATACTTGACATCTCGGAGCTGTATGATATTACAGCAGTGATGGCTGAGTTTTCTTTGATTTTCAGTGTTCTGACATTGTATATTGCTTTGCCGGCAGTTGCTGTCATAGGCTTACTGTCGATGGCTGTATATCATTCGGTAAAAAACAAAAGCATAAAACCTTTACTTAATGTACGACTTTGGGTTACAATAATAATAATCCTAATCAGCACTGTCTGCAGATTCGAAGTTGTGAGCAGTAATTTTTGAAACGTAGGGATACGACGTGACGTGTCCGCAAATTCAAATTAAAACGTAGGGGACGGCGCCCTCGACGTCCCGTTATTATATATGAAGGTGCAAATATGAAATACAACAATCAAAGTCCCATAGCTGTAGTCGATTCGGGTGTAGGCGGTATAACCGTTCTGCGAAAGCTTTATAAGCTTATGCCCAATGAGGATTACATTTATTTCGGCGACTCGGCTAACGCTCCCTACGGGGTTAAAACCAAAGAGGAAATAAAAGAATTAACAGTGAAAGCCTGTGAGGCTCTGATGGACAGGGGCGCCAAGGCGGTTGTCATCGCCTGTAACACAGCCACCAGTGCTGCCGCTTCATACCTTCGTGAGAAATATTCCGACTTTATTTTCATCGGTCTCGAGCCCGCACTTAAGCCTGCGGCTCTTTCGGGAGAGCATCAGAGAGTCCTCGTTCTCGCTACGCCTCACACTCTCAGGGAAGAAAAATTCGATAATCTTATGGCAAGATTTTCTGACAGAGCCGAGTTTATAAAATTGCCCGCTCCCGAGCTTGTGAAGTTCATTGAAAGCGGTAATTTAGACTCCGAAGAGGAAATAGCCTATCTTGAAGAAATTCTGGCACCTTACACGGGCGGCAGAGTAGATGCGGTAGTTTTAGGCTGTACTCATTTTCCTTTTGCACGTAAATGTATACAGAAAATCTTAGGCGAAAATGTTCTCGTTTTCGAGGGCAGTAAAGGCGCCGCCAACTACTGTAAAACCTGTCTGGAAGAAAGAGGACTTCTTAACGGTGAAAACCGTGAGGGCACTATTTCCTTCGAAAACAGCGACGAAAATAAAATCGAAACAGGTAAAAAAATGTTTTATTATAAAGGCGAATAAAATGAAAATACAGGACGAATTAAAGGAATATCTTTTATCACAGGGCGCTTCCGATGTGGGCTTCTGTCTTCTGCCTGACGGTGATTTCGGAGAATGTAAATATGCGGTGAGTATCGCTGTACGGCTTTCTGACGGTATAGTGGATGAAATCGGTGCAGAGCCTACCCATACCTACTTCAATCATTATCGCTCGGTCAATGCTTTTATTGACTCTCTGCTTCTAAAAGCAGGTCTCTTTCTCCAAAGCCGAGGCTATAACTACATCACCGTAGCTGCTTCCCAAAGCATAAACAAGGACGGATGGAATTATAAGGGAAGATACTCCCATAAAAAGGCCGCCTGTCTTGCAGGTCTCGGCACCGTGGGAAAAAGCTCTATGTTTTTACACAGAAAATACGGTGCAAGAGTGAGACTGGGTACGGTGGTTACTGACTGTCCCTTAGAGACGGAAAAGACAGATTATGTCTCACCCTGTCTCGACTGCGACAAGTGTGTAAAGGCCTGTCCTTCGGGTGCTATTCTCGGAAAACTCTGGGATGAAAACACTGCCCGTGAAGAGATGTTTGACCCTGAAAAATGCAGTAATTATATGAAAAATCACTTCAAGCATATCGGCAGAGGTGCTGTCTGCGGAATATGTATGAAGGTTTGTCCCTACGGGAAATAATGCGGAATTCGGAATGCGAATTGCGGAATCGCAGGATAGATTTCGGGTAAAAAGAAATAATATTCCGCCAAATAAACAGGGTGCATATCGTAGCGAATGGCGCCCTGACATCCCGTGGAATCATCACAAACCTATTTTAAATCGGTAGGGGCGGATATTATCCGCCCGAAAACACTTATAGCTATGCCAAAAGTGTAAAATACAGCCTCTTCTTGATAAGGAGAGGTCATCCTATCGTTAAAAAAACAACAAATATAATCATGCAGGTGAAATTATGAACGAAAAAATCGCCCTTGTAACGGGCGGAAGCTCGGGTATCGGCAGATGTACTGCCTTATCTCTTAAGAATATGGGCTGTAAGGTTTATGAAATAAGCCGCCGTGACATTCCCTGTGAAGGCGTAACCCATCTGACAGCCGATGTCACCGACGAAAATGCAGTAAAATCTGCTGTGGAAAGCATAATAAACACCGACGGCAAAATCGACATCCTCATTAACTGTGCGGGCTTCGGTATTTCAGGTGCTGTTGAATTTACCGAGGAGTCTGAGGTAAGAAAACAGTTCGATGTGAATTTCTTCGGAACGGTAAATGTGACTAAGGCGGTTTTGCCCTTTATGAGAGAGAAAAAATGCGGCAGAATAGTCAATATCAGCTCTGTAGCCGCCGTGGCACACATACCCTTTCAGACCTACTATTCCGCTTCAAAAGCGGCAATCGAAAGCTATACCTGCTGTCTTGCCAATGAGGTAAGACCCTTCGGTATCACTGTTACGGCAGTTCAGCCGGGAGACATAGCCACGGAATTCACCGCCGCCAGAGAAAAATCCTTTGTGGGTGACGATGTTTACGGCGGTCGTATCGGAAGAAGTGTGGCAGGAATGGAAAAGGACGAGGAAAAGGGAATGAGCCCCGAAAAGGCAGGGGAGTACATAGCAAAAATTGCCCTTAAAAAGAAAGTCAAGCCTGCTTATGCTATCGGTATTACATATAAATTTTTAGCAGTTCTCTGTAAGGTTTTCCCGTCCTCGGTGAGAAATTACATAGTAGGTATGCTTTATGCGAAATAATTAATTTCACCCTTACATCTTGACAACAGTGTGAGGGTGTTATATAATAGCTTTTGTCTTTCAAAGAGAATAAGCCGGTGTGTTGGAATTGGCAGACGAGGCGGACTCAAAATCCGTTGGTAGCGATACCGTGCGGGTTCGACCCCCGCCACCGGCACCAAAAATCGACAGGTTACGACCTGTCGATTTTTTATCCATTGCGAAAGCAATGGTATATCATTTTTTGTATATATGCCGAAGGCATATATACAAAAGTATATCATCACGCGATAGCGTGTATATCATCAGCCGCAGGCTGTATTACCTTTCGCAATGATGATATACAATTCCTACGGAATTGATGATATGCAAGGCTTCGCCGTGATTTATGTGAGGGTTCAAATTCATACGCAAAAATGCCGGAAATATCTTTTTTGTGGCCTATAGACAAAGAGAGAAAAGTTGCACGAGAGTGTGCTTTTCTCTCTTTGTATTATTCATTTGTGCTGTTGCGACTTTTCTTAATGAATAATGAAAATTGAATAATCGCGGAACCCCCGCACCCGATTGTAATTTCATATTAAGTGTGATATAATCAACTCAATAAATAAGATTTAGCAGGGATGATTTAAATGAATGAAGAATGCTTGATTTGCAAAGCCTCTTTGGAATATCTCGATACTGATGAAGTAATGGTATGTGAACTTTGCCGTAAAAAGCAAGGAAGTAAAACCGTATGTGTAAACGGGCATTTCGTTTGTGACGAATGTCACACAAGCGGTATGGACGAAATTATCTCAATATGCTTTAACAGTAAATCTGTCAATCCAATTGAGATTATGGAAAAAATGATGGGTATGCCATCTTGCCATATGCACGGTCCTGAACATCATACTATGGTTGGCTCCGCACTTTTAACTGCTTATAAAAATGCGGGTGGAGATATAGATTTAAAAGACGCACTTTATGAAATGCAAAAGAGAGGAAAGCAAGTTCCCGGCGGTGCCTGCGGATTTTGGGGAGCCTGTGGAGCAGGTGTCAGCACAGGTATGTGTGTTGCTATTGCATTAAAATCGACACCGTTGTCAAAAGAGGCTTGGGGACTTTCCAATCAGATGACAGCAAGAGCCTTGGAGGCAATAGGAAAAAACGGTGGTCCACGCTGCTGCAAAAGGGATTCTTATCTTGCTATCATTGAAGCAATCAAATTCACAGAGGAAAAATTAGGCGTTAAGATGGAACTTAACCAAGTTAAATGTACCCGTTCTCATATGAACAATCAGTGTATACAAGAAAAATGTCTGTTTAATAAAAAGGCAAAGAAAAAGGTAGCCTTTATTTGTGTTCATAATTCGTGCCGCAGTCAGATTGCAGAAGCATTGGGGAAACACCTGGCGTCAGATGTATTTGAAGCATATTCTGCCGGAACAGAAACGAAACCCGTAATCAATCAGGATGCAGTCAGAATTATGAAAGAGCTGTACGGGATTGATATGGAACAAACACAGTATTCGAAATTGATTACAGATATTCCGGAACCTGATGTGGCAATTTCAATGGGATGTAATGTGAGCTGTCCTTTTATTGGCAGAGCATTCGATGATAATTGGGAGCTGACAGACCCCACCGGAAAAACGGATGATGAATTTAAGAAAATAATCAAAAAAATCGAAGAAAAGATTTTAAAGCTAAAAGACGAATACAATCAAAATCCAATTTGACGAGGTAGTGCATATTATGAAGTTTGATATGAACAAATTAGAATGGACAAGAGAACCTAAATATTTTTCAATGTCTGCTGACAAAATAGAAATCATTACAAACCCGCACACTGATTTGTGGCAGAGAACTTATTATCATTTCAGAAACGATAACGCACCTGTATTGCAAATGCAGACTGACGAAAAATACTTCTCTTTTGTTGTTAAAACAGAATTTGAGAGCAAGCACAGATTTGACCAATGCGGAATAGTTATGTATCTCGACAGTGAAAACTGGCTCAAAGGTTCTATTGAATATGAAAATGACAGATTTCAACATCTCGGAAGTGTTGTTACAAATAATGGATATTCTGATTGGGCAACTACTGAAATTGATGCAAGTACAAAATCAATGTGGTACAGATTAAGCCGTCGCGAAGATGATTATTGTATCGAATGCTCTGAAGATGGTGTTACATTCAGACAAATGCGTGTATGTC
>JAZNMU010000097.1:0-3362 GCA_045579865.1 Acutalibacteraceae bacterium | reverse complement strand
CAACGATCTTCGTAATATCGAAGTTGCCGTTGACGAGACTCTCAAGTGCGGTGCACATCCCTCAGGCACCATCTGCTATACACTTTCTCCTATCCACTCACTTGAAAACTATGTGAGCCTTGCTAAGGATATGGAAAAAATGGGTGTTATGTCAATCTGCATTAAAGATATGGCAGGTATTATGGGCCCTCAGGAAGTATACGATCTTATCAAAGCTATCAAAGCTGAAGTTAAACTTCCCATCGTTGTACACACACACTCAACTACAGGTCTCGGCGCTCTTACTCTTCAGAAAGCAGTTGAAGCAGGCGCAGATGTAATCGATACAGCTATCTCATGTTTCTCAGGCGGTACATCACAGCCTCCCACGGAAACCCTCGTTTATGCTTTACAGCAGCAGGGCTACGAAGTGGACGTAAAGATGGACTCTCTCAAGAAAATCAATGACTTCTTCAAGCCCGTAAGAGCCAAGGCTCTCGAAAGCGGTCTTCTCAATCCCGTAGTTTTAGCTACAGATACAGATGCTCTGCTTTATCAGGTTCCCGGCGGTATGCTTTCTAACCTTGTTGCACAGCTCACAGCTGCAGGTAAGCTCGATAAATTCGAAGAGGTTCTTCTCGAAGTACCCAGAGTACGTAAGGATCTCGGCTATCCTCCCCTCGTTACTCCCCTCAGCCAGATGGTAGGTGTTCAGGCTACATCAAATGTCCTTAACGGCGAAAGATACAAGAATATCTCTAAAGAAATCAGAAACTATTTCTTCGGATTCTATGGCAAGGCTCCCGGCGAGGTTGACAAAGAGCTTGCGGAAAAAATTCTCGGCGGTGAAACTCCCGTTACCTGCCGTTTCGCTGATACTCTTGAACCCTACTTCGAAAAGGCTAAGGAAGAAATCGGCGCTAAAGCAAAGAGTGATGAGGATGTTCTTTCCTACATCGCATTCCCCACTCAGGCAGAGGCTTTCTTCGACAAGCGTGACGAAAGAGCAAGAAACACATTCAGCTACACCATTAAAGAAGTTTAAGGAGGCCGAAAGATTATGTTCGATTTAAAAATGCCCCTTACCGATGCTCTTGCCACTTCCTTAATCGGTATCACCACGGTTATTCTCATTCTTGCCGTTATCGCTGTGCTGATTATCCTCGTTTCGAAGGTTATCAGAGCCTTCGAAAGTAAAACTGCAAAGGCTCCCGCCGCAGAAGCTCCCGTTTCCTCTGCTCCCGCAGGTGTTCCCATGCCTGAGGGTATGAATCAGGGTCAGCTCGAGCTTATCGACACCGACGAAAAAACAGCCGCAGTTATTATGGCTATCGTAAGCAATAAAAGCGGTATTCCCCTTAACAGACTTTCATTCAAGTCAATTAAATTACTGGAGGACTAAAAGAAATGAAATATATTGTTACATTAAATGGAAAAAATTACGAAGTTGAAGTAACAGAAAGCGATGCTGTTCTTCTCAATGTAAGCGAAGCAACAGCTCCCGTTGCCGCTCCTGTGGCTGCACCTGCTCCTGCCGCAGCGCCCGCTACCGCCGCTGCTCCCTCTGCTGCCGGTACAAACGTACCCTCTCCTATGCCCGGTACCATCCTCAGCATTAACGTAGCCGCAGGACAGGCTGTTAAATCAGGTGATGTCCTTCTCGTTCTCGAGGCTATGAAAATGGAAAACGACATCGTAGCTCCCTGTGACGGTACTGTTAAGCAGGTACTCGTTTCAAAGGGCTCAACAGTAAATACAGACGACATTCTCGTTGTTATCTGATTCCCATCAGTTATAAAAAGAAAGGAGTTTTTCTCAAATGATTAAAGATGTCCTTATCGGCTTATGGGAATCCTCAGGCTTCTATGCTCTTTTCGCAGACGGAGTATTTATGTGGCAGAATCTTGTAATGATTCTCGTTTCCTTCGTTCTCTTATACTTCGCCATCGCAAAAAAGTGTGAACCTCTTCTTCTCGTTCCCATTGCCTTCGGTATTCTTCTGGCAAACCTTCCCGGTGCAGGTCTTATGGATGACCCCACGGGCCTTATGGATACATCAAACATCGTCGAGGGTGCCCACTGGTACGACTCAGGTGTTCTGAGACTTATTTATGCAGGTGTTAAATCCAGTATTTTCCCCTGTCTTATTTTCCTCGGTATCGGCTGTATGACCGACTTCGGTCCTCTTCTTTCAAACCCCGTATCCCTTCTTTTAGGTGCGGCGGCACAGCTCGGTATCTATGTAGCATTCCTTGTAGCCATCCTTTTAGGCTTCACACCTCAGGAAGCCGCTTCCATCGCTATCATCGGCGGTGCGGACGGTCCCACGGCTATTTATCTTACAGGTAAGCTGGCAGGCCACCTTTTAGGCCCCATCGCCGTAGCCGCATATTCCTATATGGCACTCATTCCCTTTATTCAGCCTCCCATTATGAAGCTTCTCACCACAGAAAAAGAACGTAAGGTTGAAATGAAACAGCTTCGCAAGGTAAGCAAGACAGAAAAGATTATCTTCCCCGTAGTTGTTCTCGTTATCTGCGCCTTCATTCTTCCCTCTGTCGCACCTCTCCTCGGTATGCTTATGCTCGGTAACCTCTTTAAGGAGTGCGGTGTGGTTGACAGACTTTCCGACACAGCACAGAATGCACTTATGAACATCGTTACCATTCTCCTTGGTCTTACCGTAGGTGCTACCACAAACGGCGCAACCTTCCTCAAGGCTGAAACCCTCAAGATAGTAGTATTAGGTCTTATGGCATTCTGCTTCTCCACAGTCGGCGGTCTTCTTTTAGGTAAGCTTCTTTACCTCATCACCGGCGGTAAGGTTAACCCCCTCATCGGTGCCGCAGGTGTTTCCGCCGTTCCTATGGCAGCCCGTGTGGCACAGAACGAAGGCAGAAAATATAATCCCGCCAACTTCCTTCTCATGCACGCTATGGGTCCCAATGTGGCAGGTGTTATCGGCTCTGCTGTTGCCGCAGGATTCCTGCTTGCGATGTTTGGTAATTAAGACGTAATGCGGAATTCGGAATGCGAAATTGCGGGGAAGATTTAATATGACGGAAAGTGATATTCCGCCCCGTAAACTCCGCAAGTGAATTAAATGATTATCCCCACAGAGGAATAAGCTCTGAACAAGTCCGTAAAAAACGGACAATAGAAAAAATAACCCTCCTATGGTAAAATGAATTATCATAGGAGGAATTTTTATGCCCAGAAGTTACAAACCAATACAGCAACATGAGAAAGAAATATTAAAAATGCGAGAGGAAGGAAAGACCAATAGACAAATAGGAGAAAAATTAGGGTTTAGCAAAGAACAAATTAAGCAATTCATAAATCGTTACAATAAAAAGCAAATGAAAATAAAAGCAGGAATGTCA
>JAZNMU010000096.1:0-12594 GCA_045579865.1 Acutalibacteraceae bacterium | reverse complement strand
ACCTGACACCCCTCAGTGACGATGAAAGACTGACGGAATATCTGTGGCCTACCGTCCGTGAGATGATAAAGACCGCTATCGAAAACGGGCAGAATCTTATAGTCGAAGGATGTTATATACCCTTTGACTGGCAGAAGGATTTCTCTGAGGAATACCTTTCGGAAATCAGATATTACTGCCTCATAATGAGAGAAAATTATATCAGAAACCATTTTGATGATATAAAGAGATATGCTGATATAATAGAAAAACGCCTCGATGACAGCTACTGCACGATGGAAAGTGTTCTTAAGGATAATGAGGAAATGCTGACACTCGCTGAAAAGCACGGGGCAGATTATGTGATGATTGATGACAGGTATGAGATTGATATATAAAAACATATAAGGGTTGACACTTTGCGTATCAGCCCTCTTATTATCCGCAGTAATAAAAAAATTACCGACATCGCTGTCGGTAATCATTTAAGCAATATTTACTCTGATAAGAATATTTTTCTTGTAGCTTTTGCCCTGCTCGTTAAGAAACTTGTATTTCTTTACCATAAAGAGCTGTCCTGTGCAGAAAAGCTTCGGGAAGATAATATGTAATGGCTCGAGTGCGCCGTCAAATTCGAGGACTCTTTCTGCGCCGCAGTCTGCTTCCTCTTCGGTAACCTCAACCTCTCTGAAAAGAATGGGATTCCCGTCGTCGGGCTTTCCTTCGACCTCTGTGGCCTTTATCTTTTCGACTTTAGTGCCGCAGTATTTACAGTAATTGCTGTTCTTTGCAATTGATTTTTTACATTCCTTGCAAACCATAATTACTCTCCTTTATCTTTTTATAAATTTTATTATACTACATTTTTCCGAAAGTATCAAGTTTTTTTGAAAGAAAAATGCATTTCTGTAAGAAAGGGAAAAGTGTACAAAAATCCTAAGGAGACCACCCCTATATCTTGTATATTATTTTCTTTTGAAAAATACAAGAATTTGTGTTTAATCTATTGCAATTCACTATATTTTGTGCTATTATTAGTCCTGCACCCGTTCCTTGAAGGGAGAAACACCCTATATATGGTGGTTTGGGATTTTTACCGCCATAAAGAACGGAAACTAAAATATGTATTAAACTAAGGAGGAAAACTAATGTATAATGTTTTAAAAAGAACAGGTAAAATCATCGACTTCGATTTAGCGAAGATTAACCAGGCTATTACTCTTGCCTTCGAAGCACAGGGCAGAGATTACAACCCCGACATCATCGACTTCCTTGCTCTCAAGGTTACAGCCGATTTCGAGCCTAAAATCAAGGACGGCCACGTAGCCGTTGAGGACATCCAGGACAGCGTAGAGCACGTTCTCGTTCAGGCAGGCTATTCCGATGTAGCTAAGGCATACATCCTTTACCGCCGTCAGCACGAAAAGCTCCGTGACATCAACACAACTCTTCTTGACTACAAGGAAATCGTTGACAACTATGTTAACATCAACGACTGGCGTGTTAAGGAAAACTCCACCGTTACATATTCTGTAGGCGGTCTTATTCTCAATAACTCCGGTGCCATCACCGCTAACTACTGGCTTTCAGAGGTTTACGACGATGAAATCGCAAACGCTCACCGTAACGCAGACATTCACCTTCACGACCTTTCAATGCTTACCGGTTACTGCGCAGGCTGGTCACTCAAGCAGCTTATCCAGGAGGGTCTCGGCGGCGTAACAGGCAAGATTACCTCTTCACCCGCTTCTCACCTTGCAACTCTCTGTAACCAGATGGTTAACTTCCTCGGTATTATGCAGAATGAATGGGCAGGCGCTCAGGCTTTCTCATCCTTCGATACCTATCTTGCTCCCTTCGTAAAGGTAGATAACCTTTCTTACGAGCAGGTTAAAAAGTGCATCGAATCCTTCATCTACGGTGTAAACACACCTTCAAGATGGGGTACACAGGCTCCCTTCTCAAACATCACTCTCGACTGGACAGTTCCCAATGACCTTGCAGAGCTCAATGCTATCGTTGGCGGCAAGGAAATGGACTTCAAGTATAAGGACTGTAAGAAGGAAATGGATATGATCAACCGTGCCTTCATCGAAACAATGATCGAAGGTGACGCTAACGGCAGAGGCTTACAGTATCCCATTCCCACTTACTCTATCACCAGAGACTTCGACTGGTCAGAAACCGAGAATAACAAGCTTCTCTTCGAAATGACCGCTAAGTACGGCACACCCTATTTCTCAAACTATATCAACTCCGATATGGAGCCCAGCGATGTACGTTCAATGTGCTGCAGACTCCGTCTCGACCTTCGTGAGCTCCGCAAAAAGTCAGGCGGCTTCTTCGGCAGCGGTGAAAGCACAGGTTCAGTAGGTGTTGTTACCATCAATATCCCCAGAATCGCTTTCCTTGCAGAGGATGAAGCAGACTTCTACAAGAGACTCGATAAACTTATGGACATCTCCGCACGCTCTCTTGCTATCAAGAGAAAGGTTATCACAGGTCTTTTAGATGCAGGTCTCTATCCCTACACAAAGAGATACCTCGGCACCTTCGCTAACCACTTCTCAACCATCGGCCTCGTTGGTATGAATGAAGCAGGTCTTAACGCTAAATGGCTCAAGGCTGACCTTACACATAAGTGCACACAGAAGTTCGCACAGGATGTTCTCAACCATATGAGAGAAAGACTTTCCGACTATCAGGAAATGTACGGCGACCTTTACAACCTCGAAGCTACTCCCGCTGAGTCAACCTCCTTCCGTTTGGCTAAGCACGACCTCAAGCACTATCCCAACATCATCACTGCAGGCGATGTTAAAAAGGGTGAGGCTCCTTACTACACCAACTCCTCACACCTTCCCGTTGGCTACACAGATGATATCTTCGAAGCACTTGACATTCAGGATGAGCTTCAGACTCTTTACACATCAGGTACTGTTTTCCATGCCTTCCTCGGTGAAAAGCTTCCCGACTGGAAGAGTGCGGCAGCTCTTATCAGAAAGATTGCCGAAAACTACCGTCTTCCCTACTATACTCTTTCACCCACATACTCCGTATGTAAGAATCACGGCTACATCGTAGGTGAAGAATACACCTGTCCCGAATGCGGCGAAAAGACAGAGGTTTACAGCCGTATCACAGGCTACTACCGTCCCGTTCAGAACTGGAACGACGGTAAGAGTCAGGAATTCGAGCACAGAGTTGAATACAATCCCGCAAAGCTCGGCAGAGAAATCACAAAGAGCTTCGAAACAGCTAAGGAAGAATGTGCATGCTGTGAAAACGATGACAAAATCATCCTCTTCGCATCAAAGACCTGCCCCAACTGCAAAATGGCTGCAAAGTTCCTTGACGATGCAGGTGTGAAGTATGAAAAGGTTTTAGCTGACGAAAACCCCGACCTTGCAAACGAGTTTGACATTCATCAGGCTCCCACACTTGTGGTTATCAAAGACGGCACAGCAGAAAAAATCACAAACCTTTCCAACATCAGAGCATATACAGAAAGATAATTTCAGACAAGATAATAAAGAAAGCGGACATCCTGAATTTGTCCGCTTTCAATTTATGAAGATTACAAAGAGGTAAACATTATGTATGACGTTATAATTATCGGTGCAGGCCCTGCAGGTCTTACTGCTTCCGTTTATCTTCGCAGAGCAGACAAAAGCGTTCTCATCCTCGAAAGAGAGACCTTCGGCGGTCAGATTACCCATTCACCCAAGGTAGAAAATTACCCCGGCTTCGTTACTATGACGGGCAGTGAGCTCGGTGACAGACTCGTTGAACAGGCTATGTCGCAGGGCGCTGAGTTCGAGCTCGATAAGGCAGTAGCCATCGAAGGTACCCCCGGTGACTACACCGTAAAGGGTGAAAGAGGGGACTATAAGGCCAAGGCTGTTATCATCGCCGTGGGCAGTGAGCACAGAAAGTTAGGTCTCCCTAAGGAAGACAAATTCACGGGCGAAGGCATTTCCTACTGCGCCGTATGTGACGGAGCCTTTTATGCAGGTAAGGAGGTAGCCGTTATCGGCGGCGGTAACAGTGCTTTACAGGAGGCAGTAATGCTCTCCAAGCTCTGCACAAAGGTTACCGTAGTGCAGAATTTAGCCTTCGTAACAGGCGAGCCCAAGCTCAAGGAAGAGCTTGACAAAAAGGAAAATGTTTCCTTTATCTATTCCACAGTAGTCAAGGAGATCAAGGGCGAGGACACCTTCGAGGGCATCGTTCTCACCAACACAGAAACAGGGGAAGAAAGTGTTCTTACCTGTGATGCGGTCTTCGTGGCTATCGGACAAAAGCCCATGAACGAGCCTTTTAAGGATAACGTAAGCCTTAACGAATACGGCTATATCAATGCCGATGAAAACTGCCTTCCCGAAAATGCACAGAGCGGTATTTTCGTGGCAGGCGACTGCCGAAGCAAAAGAATCAGACAGGTCGCCACAGCAGTAGCTGACGGTGCCGTAGCTGCTTTAGCTGCGGTAAGCTTTACGGACAGCATATAAAAAGTGCAAAGTGCAAAATTGGCGGGGTAGGTTTCAGGTGAAAAGTACCGATATTCCGCCGAATTTACAAATATGATTACGTAGGGACACGGCATATTGTAGAGGCGACCATCGGTAGTCCGCTTTGAAAAGTACACATTCTGCAGGGATACGGCAAGCCGTGTTCGCAGAAAAACATATAAAAAGCACAGAAAATCTCAGCTAAGAGTATTTCTGTGCTTGTTTTTATTCCTCGTTATACAGATTGATAACTGTTTTTCCCTTCTTCTCTGCTATGGTTTTAAATTTGTGAGCACCGCCCCAGGTGTTCCGTATATAAGCTACCACATAATCCGACTGATTAATCATCCATCCGTTGCGGCGGTCGATTTCGAATTTTTTAGGTACGTTGTGCCAAATAATGTCAGTATAAAGGATTTTATCATCGTCAACATCTATATTCAGTTTTTTATCGGGCATACCCTCTATTACCACGAAATAGCGGATATGCTTATATACTGTAGAAAAAAGTTTAAGCTCGGATAATACCATCGAGTCGAATTTTCCGTTATGCCCCACATAAAACCATACCACACCCTTGTTTTCAATAAGATCAATAAGCACCTGCTTTAAATCGTAGCGGGCAGACTCAGGTGTGTCGCGATGACCGAAAAATGTACATGAATTCATAAAATCACCTCGTTCTTATTATACTTGTTTTTTTAAAATAGTCAACCATTAGGTACACTACCTTTAGGCTAATTATATACTTATGCGATTAGTGGTAAAATAATTACGGTGATAAAGATGATTAATATGAACGTACAGAAACTACTCGACGAAAAAAATAAAAGCCGTTATTGGTTGGTAAAACAAATGCAGACCACCTATAAGACAGTTAATAAAATCTGTGATAACACACTTTCGGGTCTTCAACTCGAAACTATAGAAAAGCTGTGTAAAATTCTGGATTGTACTCCTGATGAACTTTTTAATATAACTGATGACTAAGACACTTCGGTGTCTTTTTTTCTGTGCTGAAACACTCCATTACATCCTACAGAGTGGGTATGTAGGCAAAAAAATGGTGCTGTTATCTCATAACAGCACCTTAATTTTGTTGTTAGCCTCTCCTGAAATGAAAGATGGCAGCGAAGCCGACGGAGAGGTCCGTAGGGACACAATGCATTGTGTCCGCTGAATTACCGCAAAAATATAGGGTGGGATGACCCACTCTACAGCGTATATGGTTGCGGTTTGTTGACGGACACGGCAAGCAGTCCCTACAAAAAGGATGTCTTGAAGTGCGGTCAATTCTGTCGTTTTTCTTAAGATTTCCCTTTTTTATTGACAAACGGGGAGCAGGGTGATATTTTTAATGTGAAAAGAGGTGTACATAATGAAAAAATCACACTTTTTAAGTCAGGATAAAACAGGCCACGCTTTCGGTCTTTTCTTGTTAATTATGCTTTCGGATATTTTTGCTTCTGCTACCGGCTTCGGCGGTGCCTGGTTTTTGGTGATGCTGTTCAGCTCGGATAATTTTATGACCGATTTTATGACTTACTCTTATGATTCTCTTATCATCAGTGTCAGTGCCATCTGTCTGATTTTTCTGACGGCTCTTCATGCTTACAGAAATAATCAGCCGAAAAAGCTGAAGGCAATAGCCACCGCCAACATCATAATGTCTCTTTTGCCCTTTGTGTTCAATTCCGTTTATTATCCCTTTCCCGATATGCTTTTCCATGTTATATACAGAATAACGGATATAGAGTTTTTCTATACCTCGTCATTAAGCGATTATTTCTCGGAGTTCATTTCCGTGCCGATGTGTGTTCTGTGCTTCGTTTTACTTTTCAAACAGAAAAGGAGAAATGAGGAAGGTGCGGAGAAGGTTTCCTTCCGTCGCACCGTCCGTGTGACCGTAACCGTTTTTGCTTTGGCAACTGCAGGTGGTCTTGCGGTTTGTAATATCCTTCCCTCCGAGGCATATAATCATTCGGGTATAGTCTACATGGCAGAGAGGGCAGAAGCTGTTATTGACGGGACTATGCGGAAAAGCCGTGCCGAAAAGATTTTTGACAGTATAACGGGGGACACGGAATATTCACAGGCACGGGAAATGGTGAAGGATAACGAATCTGTTTCTGTTTTTTCCGCAGAAAGCGGTAAGGTGAAAATGAAAAAAATCACATATGTTACTGCTTCGTCATATAAAACTGATGAATCAAAGGAAGTTTTTGAAATGCTCAAAATCGGGGATGCAAAAGACCGTACATTAAAGAAAATGAAAAAGGTCTCTGACATTTCCTCTTATTCCGTAGAGTACGGTGAAAACACCGTTAAAGAAGTTTATGATTTCACTGCCGTTAATGACGTAAGTTTTTTACACTTGGTCGATATAACATACTTTAACGCAACGGTAGTTTTTGAAAACGGCATACTTAAAGACGGAAATTATACTTATGCGACGGAAACTAATGCACACACCGATGATGTTGTATGTACTGAAAAGAAATATACGATTAGCGAATAAAAAATGGTGCTGTTATCTCATAACAGCACCTTAATTTTGTTGTTAGCCTCTCCTGAAATGAAAGATGGCAGCGAAGCCGACGGAGAGATCCGTAGGGACACAATGCATTATGTCCGTTGAATTCTGTCATCTTTTATGTTTATTTTTCTTCCCTGTTACGTACATTAATCAGACTTTCTACCTTTTTCAGAATTGCTTCGTCATCGGTTTCATCCAAATCCGCAATCAGACAGTCGATAGCACACAAGGCCTCAGTAGCCTTTTCATCATCGTGACAGAATTCGCCATCCAGATCGTATTCTTTTCCGTCGATTATTATTTCACGGCAGTAATCATAGTTTGCGAAGCGGAAAAAGCTGAACTCTTTTATGCCGAGTAAATCAATAAGAATGAAAAAGTTATCAGCAATTTCCTCATATACTTCTTCCTCTGTTAAAAGTCCTGAGGGCTCGGACAGCTTTTCAGAGAGAATTTCCATAAACATTTCGGTAAATCCGCTTTCCTTGAATTCGTCGATATCAAAATCTTCTTCACAGGCGGTTCCCTCCGAAATGCTTTTTATTTTATCGGCAAGGTCTTTGAATTTAATAAGATTATCATTATTTTTCATATAAAATTCCTCTCACATCCCTCACGTCACTTATCACATAATCGGGTTTATATTCCTCAGGCAACTCCTGACCTTTAAGATTAAGCCATACAGACTTAAGGCCCGCATTCATAGCACCCTTGATATCCGAGGTGAGAGAGTCGCCGATAAGGATAATCTTTTCCTTGTCGGTTTCATTTATATGTGACAGCACATAGTCGAAATATTCCTTCTTCGGCTTCTGATGACCGACGGTTTCGGAAACGAAAATCTCCGTAAAGTAGGGGAGCAGACCGCTTTTTGTAAGGCGGTTTTTCTGCGTGTTTGCCACTCCGTTGGTGACGATGTAAAGGTCATAGCCATCATCCTTGAGCTCGCGGCACAGGTCAACGGCACCCTCGAGTGTGTTTCCGCCTTCGCCTAAAAGTGAAAGGTATTTTTCGTTGACCTCAAAAACGTCTGCATCGGTTTCAAAGCCTATGGCATCGAAGAATTTTCTGAAACGGGTTCTTTTGAGTTCGGGCTTGGTGATTTCTCCTCTTTCCAATGCCTTCCACATTCCCTGATTTATTTTTACATAGGTTTTTATGTTTTCTTCTGTTACAGGCACACCGTAAAGCTCCATTGTTTTTCTCAGAGCGCAGTTTTCGTCTTTATCGAAATCGAGCAGAGTGTTATCCGCATCAAAAAGCACGGTGGTATATTTTTTATTCATCCTTATCACCTCTGAAAATATTCTACTAAAAAAGTTCCGGGATGTCAAATATAAAATGTAGGGGACGGTGCCTCGACGTCCCACATTATTATTGTATCTTGTATGAAACATTAACACTCTCATCGCTCAGGCTGCATCGTCACCGAAGTGCTCCCAGTGGGAGACAAAGCTTGCAGGTTGCTATATAATTTTTATGTTTTATAAAACAATCAGGTTCTTTCCGCTCAGGCCGCTCGGGGCCTTTACTTTGCCCGGGGCGGCAAAGTAAACAAAGCTCCCTTTTGCCTCGGGAAAATCCTTCCCCTCGGTGGCCGCCTTCGTAGACTCGGCGGAGATAAACAACTGCTGTTCTGCAGTATAGTTTTTGTTTTGCTTGACTCCGTTCAAAACCATCGTTTCGCAGTCTTTATTTTCAGTAGCGCAAAACAGTAATACCTCATAAAGGGGCACACCGTGGCAGGTGTGCAGACAAACCGTCAGAAATTATCTTTGCTGAAAGACAGATGTAACCCATATTACTTTTATGCTCGTATAATTAAAATTACGGAGCTTTCCGTAGAACCCTTCGGAAAAGCACACAGAGCGGGAAGCGAATGTCGGAGCGGAGGTGCCTGAGGAGACGGAACGCGAAGTGGCGCAGACACTTCCATACCAGACAAAATATCTGTGCGATGAGGGAGCAAAGGCAGCGACTTTCCTGTAGAAGTTCTCTGAAAAGCACAGCGTACGCTCATTCTGTCGGTAAGGCTCAGAACAGAACTCTAGAAAACGGGAACCGTTTTCGGGTTCGGACGGTTTCCGACAAAAGAATGATTTTGGTTACTTTTGTCGAAACAAAAGTGACTCTGCGAAGCGATGACGACTAAATGTTTCCTTGAACGAAATATAAATCGCAAACCTTTCGGTACCAGTACAGCTCTGATTTAGAATTTTCAGTTCGAAAACCATAAATCAATGACATAATATTTACTGTTTATTTGCGGACACAATGCATTGTGTCTCCACGTACCTCTCCGTCTGCTCCCTACGTAAATAAATGCTTAAAGCGATACCGATAAACCGTGTGGGTCAGCATTCATACATACTGATGTAATTTTAATACTTACAAAAAAATAAAAATTTCCTTTTAACTATTTACTTTTATTTTTCTTGTGGTACAATTAATGATGTATAACTATCTTATGAAAGGCAGATTAATTATGTCATCAGATACATTCAGCGAGGGCATCGTGCCCGGCGGTCTTCGCGATAAAAACGAAATCAAGCTTCTGGTCTGTTATTTACTGAAGACGCTGAAAAAGTCTCTTACCAGAACACAGCTCAACGAAATTTTAAGTGAATATTCCGTGGCTAATTATTTCGAGGTAAACGGTGCCGTAAGCGAGCTTATCTCAGGCGGACAGGTTATCAGCGAAATCAGTGAGGGGGACGAGCTTATCACCCTTACAGCCAAAGCTGAGCTTGATGTGGCGAATATAGAGAGAACCTTGCCCCGCTCAGTCAGAGAAAAGAGCGTGGCGGCGGCTATAAAGGTGCTTTCGAGAGAGAGAATAATCAAAGAAAGCAACGTGGAGATTTTACCTTTGGACCATGGCTTCCACGTAAAATTCACCGTAATGGATATGGACACAGAGCTTCTGAAAATCACTGTCTATATTCCCGATGAAGGTCAGATAGAAACAGTTAAAAAGAATTTCTTCAATAATGCCGTTTCTATTTATTCCGATATTATTTCTTCTCTTACCACCCGATAAAAGAAAGGATGAATAAAATATAATGAAAAAGTTTTTAGCCTTCTTTACGGCGACTCTTCTGCTTTTCAGCGGGGTCTTTATGATTTACTGGAAGCACGTAAGACCTTCCGAATATATGGTCTTTGTAGAGTCCTTCGGTCACGGTGTCATTACCGTTGACAGTAAAAACACCGTAGGCACAGACGACAAATACCGTGTAGCCTGTGACAACGGTCAGACTCTTACTCTGAACATAAATCCCGAAAGAACTGACTCCACCTATTACGACCTTAAAAAGCTTATCGTAAACGGTGAGAATGTGACCGATGAAGTAAATATGCTTCAGTATAAGGTTACGGCAGATAAAAAGCTCAATATTCTGGCGTTTTTCAAAAAGGGCAAAAGACCTGAGGGCTATAAGGCTGAAGAGGCCACTTCTACCATCAAAAGCCCCGCTATTGAAAAATATGCCGACAATAAATACATCGGCTCCTATGCTGCGTACGACATAAAGGATCCCTGTATCTTCTACGATGAAAAGAGTGAGTATTATTACTGCTTCGGCTCCGATAATGTGGTAATAAAGTCAAAGGACCTCATAAACTGGACAGCACGTACCACCTATTTCCCCACACCCGACGAGGCGGAAAGCAACACAATAATGACCTTCTCAGCCTTCAAAAGCGTCAAGGCATGGGCTGATGAGCACGGCTACGGTGCTGACGAGACCTATTCGAATGAAAGTCAGGACAGAACACCTCTTTCTCCTGAAATTGTGTACCGCAAGGGCGTATATTATCTTTACTTCTCTCTTTCCAAAACTGCCAACGCAAACGAAAGTGCTATTTTCTGCGTTAAGACAGATAATCTCGAAAAGGCTGTGGAAACCAAAGAGTGGAAGGATGCAGGCCTCGTAATCAGCACCTGCGGAAGACACGCGGGCTCGGAAATCATAGAGGATGAAACCTCGGGTGAAAATAATAAGCACTCCTTCAAAGCCTCTTACGATAAGGCTAACGCTGTTCATCCCTCTGTTATCAATACGGAAAACGGTCTGTTTATGATTTACGGCGGCACCTACGGCAGAGAAAAGCTGAGCGGTGAAATTTATATGGTTGAGCTCAGCCCGAAAAACGGCCTTCTCAAAGCCGCAAGTCCTCTCAACAGCCGGGGCGAGGTGGTATCTACTCTTCACGGCTCCTCACGCTTCCAGGCGGGTACACTTATCGCAAAGCCGGGCAGAATCCCCGCACTTTCAAAAAATGACGGCAGTCTTCTGAGCGGTGCAGACATCGTTTATAATAAGGATACAGGCTACTACTACCTCTTCCTTACCTACGGCGATGCAGAAACCAATTATAATGTACGTGTGGCAAGATCAAACACTCCCGAAGGTCCTTACACAGACTTTAGCGGAGCTGATATGGCTTCCTACGGTAAAAGCGGCAGAAATAATCAGTACACCAAGGGCCTTATGCTCGCTGCTGGCTATAACTTCCTTTCCAGCAGTAACGGCGGTGTTTCCTACACTGACATAGGCAGAGCCTCCATCGGCAGCCCTTCAGTTATCAAAACCTCAGGCGGAAAGTGGTTTATGGGTTCCCAGTCTCAGCTTTATTATAAGCTTGACAACCTTATCACCACAGGTGCGGCACAGGCTGTGGAAAAGGCACTTACGGATGTTTATCCCTTCCCGAGCCTTGAAGTCAGAGAGCTTAAATGGACCGTTGACGGCTGGCCCGTGGCTTGTCCCGAAACTTACTCAGGCACTCCCGCTTCCACGAAAATCAAACAGTCCTCCCTTTACGGAAACTGGGATACGGTTATCTTTGACCCCTCAGGCGACAGCGAGAATTACAGAGCTGTGGCAAGAAATACCTCGCAGACCGTAACTGTTCTCGAAAAGGCGATAATAACCGAAAATGACATCAGAAAGGGCAGAAAGCTTTCCACAGAGGGACTGCTCACCGGTGAAAGCGGATATTACACTCTGGTTATCGATTCGGTTAAATATAATGTATATCCTTTGGCAGTATGGGACTTCGAGCTCGAAGAAGGTACCATCGTATTAACAGGCTACAGTGAAGACGGTACAGCTATCTGGGCCAAGAAAAACTTCTCCGATGCTCTCGGCATAAACACCACTACCTTCTATCACGTTCTCTCTATGTGTGATGAAACGGTGCAGAATGAATATGCTGAAAAAATGAAGAACATAAGCGCTAATCCTTCACAGACAGACATCGACGCCATGACAGGCGAGCTTGTTGAGATTGTGCTTACTCAGTCAGCGAAATAAAATCAAGCGGTCACTTTCGGGTGACCGCTTTTATGCTGTATAAATGTTACTACCGTAGGGGTGACATCCCCGACATTCCGATTTATATTTTTGCTTAAAGGAAACATTGATGTTCTTTCCGCTCGAGCTGCATCGTCGCCGAAGCGCTCCCTGCGGGAGATGAAGCAAGGAGAGGATGGCGCAGCGGTCAAAGTTCATAGGCGACCAAGCCGTAATGAACTTTGGGAACCGCAAGAGGTAGCCGCAGTGG
>JAZNMU010000095.1:0-1653 GCA_045579865.1 Acutalibacteraceae bacterium | reverse complement strand
CTGCGAATATGCTCACGCTATGGAAAACAGCTTAGGTAACTTCCGTGAATATATGGATGCTTTCGAAAAGTATGACAACCTCTGCGGCGGTTACATCTGGGACTTCGTGGACCAGGCTATCCATAAGAAAAACGAAGACGGAGAGGATATGTGGCTTTACGGTACAGACTACAACGAAAAGGATCTGTGGATCAAGCCTCCCTATAACACCTGTGCCATCACAGGCAGTAACATTTACTTCAACGCCAACGGTATCATCGCCGCTGACAGAAAGGTGCACCCCTGTATTCACGAGGTAAGGAAGGTTTACTGCGAAATCGAGGTAAAGGCAATAAATCTTAAAGAAGGCAGGTTCCTTCTCAAAAACAAGCAGCTCTTCTCCGACCTTTCAAAATTTGACATTAAATATGTAATCGCTGAAGACGGTAAGGTTATTTCCGAGAAATGTCTCCCCCGTGACCTTTTCGAAAAATTAGAAGGTCTTTCCGAGATGGAATTCAGCGTTGATTATGCTCTTGACGAAATGCCCGCAGGCGAGGTCTTCATCACCTTCTCTTATGTAAGACGTGAGGACTGCCGTTTCGCAAAAGCAGGCTATGAGCACGGCTTCGACCAGTTCCTTCTCAAAGCTGCTGACGAAAAGGAAGAAACAAAATACGAGGAAAAGGTAGACATCAAGGGTACCGAAAAGAACTTCACCGTAAGCGGTAAGGACTTCGAATACACCTTCGTAAACGGCCTTCTTACCTCACTGAAAAAGGACGGTAAGGAATATCTCCGCGGCGAGCTCCGTCCCAACTATTACAGAGCTCTCACCGATAACGATATTGACTTTTTGAATTTCGTTCCTCCCCTCATCCCCTTCCATCCTCTCTTTATGTGGAAAAAGTCAACGGATACTCTTAAGACAAAGGCCACCACAGTTCATCGCTACAGCCATACCGCTTACATCGAAACCAAGGTTTCCGCTTTAGGTCTTAAGGATGTTATGATGACCTACACCGTTTATCCCGACGGTAAAATCGATGTATGCCATAAGGGTACTGCAGGAATGGATATGGTGCGCTTCGGTACACTCCTTACCATGGACAGAGAATATGATCAGGTAAAATGGTACGGCAGAGGTCCTCAGGAAAACCACATCGACCGTAAAACAGGTGCCAGAATCGCCATCCACGAAATGAGCGTAACGGATATGGAGCATCACTATATGCGTCCTCAGGAAAACGGACATAGAACCGATGTCAGAATGATGGAGGTTAAAAACAAGGAAGGTAAAGGCCTGCGCTTCACAAAGAAAGGCGAAAAGCCCTTCGCCATCAACTGCCACCACTATACCGTCAACGACCTTGATGAGGCAACACACATTCATTCACTGGGGCATAAGGATTTCACCACAGTATGCATCGACCTTATGCAGAGAGGTATCGGCGGTGACACACCGGGTAATGCCTGTCTGAGAGAGCCCTACATTATGGACAAGGGTACAAAATATGAATACGGATATACCATTGAGGTAATCTGATAATATGACAAAAGATAAAAATCCGATTCTCAGGAGTCGGGTTTTTGTTTTATTTGGGAACATCAAAGTGTCAGAAGGCAGGGCGGATATTATCCGCCAGGTTTAAAGTTTTGAGCGGAGAAAGTATG
>JAZNMU010000094.1:0-15692 GCA_045579865.1 Acutalibacteraceae bacterium | reverse complement strand
AGTCATTGTCTTCCTAAGACCGCTTGGCCTCCGACTTATAAGGAATGCCATAGTAGGAAGAGCAGGGAATACGAGTCTCCACACATTGTTTTTGTCGAGCTTTTTCGGCACAAGAGAAACGATTAACGCACCCATAATGGCGATACAGGCAGAGATACCTGCACTGAACTTATTCATAGCAAGAACAAGCATAAGAATGGGAATAAGAAGATAACCGTTTTTAAGCATAAGCTTACCGAATTTGGGAAGTGCATCCTTCGGAAGACCCTTAAGACCTAACTTCTTTGCTTCGAAATGAATCATCATAAAGATGCCCATAAAGTAAAGAACAGCAGGAAGAATAGCAGTAACTGCAATTTTCGAATAAGGCATTTCTGTCATTTCAGCCATAAGGAAGGCTGCAGCACCCATAATGGGAGGCATAATCTGACCGCCTGTAGAAGCTGCCGCCTCAACAGCTGCCGCAAATTCGGGCTTGTAGCCTGTCTTTTTCATCATAGGAATGGTGATTGAGCCGCTACCAACGGTATTGGCAACGGATGAACCTGAGTACATACCCTCAAGGGCGCTTGAGATAACAGCAACCTTTGCAGGGCCGCCGATAGATGAACCTGCAATAGAGTTAGCAAGGTCAACAAAGAATGTACCGATACCTGTTCTTTCGAGAAGGGCACCGAGAATAATGAACAGTACAATAAATGTCGTACAAACATAAACGGGAGTGGAGAAAAGACCGTTAGCCACATCATAGAAAAGGCTGTACATAAGACTTCTCAGGGCTATATCAGGGTTTGCCGTAAAGGCTTTTACCGCCGCATAAGCCACAAAGGCACCCACGACAAAAATAATCGGCAGGCCTACTGCTCTTCGGCACAGCTCAACCATCAGAATAATGGCAACAAGTGCAATTACAATCTGCAGTGTACCTATTCTTCTTGACATCATAATGATGTCGTCCTGGAATATGGTGTAATAAAGAAATGAACCTGCACCGACTACTGCTAAAATTATATCGTAGAAGGGAACATAATTAATTTTTTTGGTCTGCTTTTTATATGCAGGGAAAATGATATATCCCATAAACATAATGAAAGCCATAAAGGTTGTGAGCTTTGTATGCTTGGTGGCATTCTGCATCACCAGAGCCATAAGCACTACATAAATGCTGAAAGCCGACATAAGAGCTGTTATAACTTTCTTTCTCCAACCTGTGAATACACGGACATTACTTTCACGGTCAAACTCCTGCATAATCGCATCGGCATCAACCACTTCGTCAATTTCGACAACCTTATTTTCGTCCATGAATCCTCCTCCTTTGCATTGAATTTTCTGCATAATAAAATTGATTTATTAAGTCAAATAAATGCTGCAGGTTTGAATTGCAGCATTTATTCAATATACTGATTAAGTTTTATCGATGGAAAAAATTATGCGATAACGCCGATTTCCTTATAGTATTTTTCTGCGCCGGGATGTACGGGAACCTTACCAACAGCAGCTACGGCATTTTCCTTAACCATTTCGTTACCCTTTGCGTGAGCAACTGCGATTTCAGCCTGCTTTTCCCAAAGGTTCTTTGTGATTTCATAAACCTGATCGTCGCTCATTTTGTCAGTTACAACGAAGGTAGCCTTGATAGCAACGGTGTTTACTGTATCTGTTACGAAATCATACTTTGTGTTGTCAGCGGTAGCTTCGAATTTTTCGTAGAAGGGATACTTATCGATAAGGCTGTCGATAATGTCGTTACCAAGATCAACAAGAACTACTTCTGTGGTAGTAGCAAGGTCTGTGATAGCTGTGGTGGGAGCACCTGCAGTGATGAATGCTGCATCGATGGAGCCGTCCTTAAGCTGTGTAGCTGAATCGCCGAAGGAAGCTGTAACCTTCTTGATATCCTTATCGATGTCAAGACCTGCTGCTTCGAGAATCTGAACTGCGTTGTAGTAAACGCCTGAGCCTACGTCACCTACTGCTACTGTCTTGCCCTTAAGGTCAGCAAGAGAAGTGATGCCGGAAGCCTTGGTAGCTACGAGCTGGCAAACCTCTGAGTATACGCATGCAACTGCCTTGAAGTCTGTGATAGCTTCTGCGAAGCCGTTTGTACCTTCGTAAGCATAGTTCATAACGTCGTTCTGAACGATAGCGAACTGAGCTTCACCGTCAGCGATCATTTCGATGTTGGCCTGTGAGCCGCCTGTGGAAATTACGTTGAACTTGTAATCATCGGTACCGAGAACCTGACCTACTGCTGTGGTGAAAGCGTAGTATGTACCTGTGTTACCGCCTGTACCAGTGGTGATTGTTTTGATGATTTCATCTGTTGCGCCGCCTTCTGTGGTTTCGTCGGCTGCTGCAGTAGTTTCTGAACCTGCTGCTGTGGTTTCTTCTCCGTCACTGTTGCCGCCGCATGCTGCGAGTGTGAAGAGCATGAGAGCTGCGAGGAGAACTGCGAGTAATTTTTTCATAATTTGTTCCTCCTATGGATTAATATTTTCGGGCACTGCCCTTTTCTGATAACCTAAAAATGCATAAATATAACCTCTATACATTTTTCGAGTTATGACTTGATAGTTATTTTAATATATTTCTGCCCCTTTTGTCAAGTACTACGCTGAAATCTTAATAATATATAAGGTTTTTTTCCTAAAATGGATACCCTATTGCATTCCATGTGGAAAAAATGGTAGAATAATATGCAGAAAAATGTAAAATAATGCGAAATAAGAGCCGACGGTCCAAGGAATAAGGACCAAGGTATTCTGACGCTGAGTGATATAAGGATAAACAGGAGACTTTTATGAACGCTGAAAAAATCAAAGCCTGTCTTGACAGGGAAATAAAAATAATCTCCGTAAAGGAAACGACCTCGACAAATGATGAGCTGAAAAAAATGCCTCACGGCGCCAACAAAGAAACCGTTCTCTTTGTTGCCGACAGCCAGACAGCGGGCAGAGGCAGAAAGGGAAGAAGCTTTTTCTCACCGAAGGGCACAGGAATATATATGAGTCTGCTCATTCATCCCGAACTTTCGGCCGAGGAATGTACTCTCATCACGCCTCTCTGTGCCGTCGCAACTGCTGAAGCCATAGAAAACGTCACGGGAATAAAGGCTGACATCAAATGGGTAAACGATATTTTTGTCGGCGGTAAAAAGGTGGCGGGAATACTCACCGAGGGAGCATTCACGCAGAAGGGTGCCGACTACATAATCGTGGGCATCGGCATAAACCTCTCTGCACCCGAAGGTGGCTTCCCCGAGGAAATCAGAGACATCGCAGGTGCTCTTACCGTAAAAATCGAGGGACTCCGTGAAAAACTCATAGCCGAAACCGTGAACCGCTTTATGTATCATCTGAACAAGATAAAAGGCAGAGAATTCATCCCTCTTTACAGAGACAGGCTCTTCTTTTTAGGCAAAGAAATAACCGTAATTTCTTCTCAGGGAAACTACAGAGCCACTGCCTCGGACATCGATGAGATGTGCCGTCTTACCGTCCGCACGGAAGAAGGAGAGCTGAAAATTCTGAACAGCGGAGAAATAAGTGTAAAATTTTAATAATTATGCAGAGCATATATGCAAAAATCCCTCGGCCGTGCCGAGGGATTTTTGCTGGGAATTTGATTGAGGTAACTATGAAAATGAAAAAACTATCAATCTTTTGTACATCAATAGTACAACTTTTGTCTTGAATTTGCAATAGTTTGCAAATTTTATTTACTTTTGGTTCATAAAGTTTTTAAGGTTTGTTTTAAGTTCTTCCTCGTACAAGAGCGATAAACGACACCTGTCGCAAAACTTTTGCTCTGCATATTTTTTCACTTCAAAAAAATTATTATTTTGTCAGCACTCCGTCATCACTGTAAAGGAGAAGCAGGATATTTTCCTCTTTACCGCTCTGTGCATTAATATACACCAGTGCCTCCTGACCCTTGCTGTCCTTACAGTGAAACTCATAGCAAAGTGCTTCCTTTCCTGTTTCAAGAGGAATAACAGCAAGACCCGACGACATAACCGTAAGAGCAGGAGAAAGAATTTTTCTGCACTCCCCGGGTGAAAGTATGGCTTTTTTCATTTCTCTTTCTCTGTGATTCATCAGGTATCCTCTGCTGTCTAAAGCCACAGCCTTACCTGTTTCCAGAGAGATGCTGACTTTTATGAGATCAGGATAAAAAATAACCCCGTCCTTTTCACAGGCGTAATTCACCGTACATATACCGTCATAAGTGGTGTAATAAGTTTCTCTCATATTATCTGTAAAGCCTGTCTTTTTCAGATATTCTTTGCCTCTTTTTATGGCTTCATCGGTGCTGATTGCGGCCTCTCCCGCATAAGCAGAACAAGTCATATAGCAAAGTATACCGCCCTTTTTGGTGATGCCCACCGTCCTGTCACCGTGAGAAAAACAGTAAAGCTCGATTGCACCTTCCGTATCTGCTTCCTTTTTGAGACCTCCTTCTTCACATTCCAGATACTCCGCCGCCTTTTTTCTTGCCTCACGGACGGTGATTTCATCACCTTTGATACCGTGGGCTTTTTTGTTTATCACCGCGTCAGCGAAGGGCCCGTCATATAAAAGAGTGGGATAATCCCCCATAGTCTGCTGTATATCCGTAAAGGACTCCGAAAAGGAAATGCCCTCATTTTCCGCCTGAGAAAGCAGATTGTTCACCTTTTTCGTGAATGCCACTCTGCCTGCATAATAGTCAGTGCTTATCTGCTCAAAGGAGTCAGAAAGATACTTCGAATATTCGTAAAGTTGTCTGAGTTTTTCCGTTTCATCCTTACTGAGCGAAAAATTTTCCTTCTGTGAAAGATAAAGAGCATAATCTCCTGCCTGCGACAAAAATTTATACACTTCATCGGTTATAATACTCTCATCTGTTATGCCCGAAAGGCTCACCTTGGCCACAGCAGCCTGTTTTGAAAGGTCGTTACCGTTTTTATGAAGCATCTGGGCCGTTGATGTGCAAAGACTTTTGCTCAGACTCACAGTCATACTGTCCAGGCTCTCACAAAGCTCCGAAAGATATTTCTGTCTCTGTGTTTCGCTTTCTCTTTCCAGGTTTTTCAGTCTGGCGGTATTCATCGCCGTAAGAATAAAAAGTGCCAGACACAGAGCTGATAAAACCCATATAGCTTTATTTCTGACATTGTTATTTTTATTTCCCATTGTTCTCTCCTCCGAAACATTTTTAATTTTTTCTAAAACAGTATTAGTATTTTATAAAAGTATTTTACGAAAATTTTACAAAAATATCCCTTTATTTAGTTAATGTACCATTGAATATTTTTCACCTTTATAGTATAATATGAAGGATTATGATGAGGAGGTATGTCCTATGGGCGCTTATCTGGATAACAGTGCCACCACCAAGGTGTGCGAAAAGGCAAAAATGAATATGATTGATGCTCTTGAAAACTGTTGGGGCAACCCTTCCTCTCTCCACGAAAAAGGCATCGAGGCAGACACTCTCCTTCTCAGGGCAAGAGAGACCGTAGCCAAAGCCCTTTCCTGTGAAAAGGATGAAATCTTTTTCACAAGCGGAGGCACCGAGGGAAACAATCTTGCGGTTTTCGGAGCCGCTTACGGAAACAGACGAAAGGGCAACAGAGTTATCACTTCCGCCGTGGAGCATCCCAGTGTGCAGAAGGCTTTCGACAGACTTGAAAAGGAAGGCTTCGAGGTTATCCGCATCGGCACTGACGAAAAAGGAAGACTTGACCTTTCTGCCCTCACAGATGCAGTAAACGAGAAAACTATCCTTGTCAGCATAATGGCTGTCAATAACGAGGTTGGTGCAATTCAGCCCGTAGACGAAATCGCCTCGGTAATAAAGAGAAAAAACTCTCCTGCTCTTTTCCACATCGATGCCGTACAGGCTTTCGGTAAAATCCCCCTTAATGTAAAAAAGCTCGGTGCAGACCTTATGACCGTCAGCTCCCATAAAGTTCACGGTCCCAAGGGTGTCGGCACTCTCTTCATAAAAAAGGGAACTAAGCTCACGCCTGTCGCAGTAGGCGGAGGGCAGGAAAAGGACATTCGCCCCGGCACGGAGCCTATGCCCGCCATAGCAGGCTTTATGGGAGCAGTGGAAGAGCTTACCGTGAAATCTTCTCTCGAAAAAATCACGGTTCTGCGTGACTCTTTCACCGAAAAGCTCACTAAAAGAGAAGGCATAGTAATAAACAGCCCCGCCGACGCTCTGCCCTACATCGTTAATATCTCCCTTCCCGGCTACAGAAGTGAAACTCTTTTAAACTTCCTGTCCGACTGCGGAATTTATGTTTCCTCGGGCTCAGCCTGTGCCAAGGGACACAAAAGCCATGTGCTCACGGCTATGAACCTTCCCGACAGTCTTATCGACTCGTCTCTGAGAATAAGCCTTTCCCGCTTCACTACGAAGGAAGAGCTGGACTACTTTCTCGAAATGCTTGATAAGGCTATGAAAGTAATTATGAAAAAATAAGAGGTAGCAAATGAAAGAAGTATTACTTATAAAAAACGGTGAGCTTGCCCTTAAGGGTCTCAACAGAAGCACCTTCGAGGATGTGCTCGTAAAAAATATGAAGCGCAGACTTCTGAAATCGGCAGGTAAGTTCACCTTCATCAAATCCCAGTCAACCATCGTGGCAGAGCCCGTAGACGAAGACGTGGATTTCGATGCGGCAGTTGAAACAATAAAGAAAATTTTCGGTATCGTGGCCTTCTCTAAAGCAGCAGTTACGGAAAAGGACCTTCAGTGCATGAAGGATACGGCACTTTCCTATCTCGGTGACGACCTGAGAAGCGTTAAAACCTTCAAGGTAACCGCCAAAAGAAGTGACAAGCGTTTCCCTCTCACCTCTCCCGAAATCTGCCGTGAGGTAGGCGCACATCTTCTCAGAAACATCCCCTCACTCCGTGTGGATGTTCATAACCCCGACATTACCGTAACCGTGGAAGTAAGAGATAAAAACGTCTTCATCCACGGCAATCAGATAAAGGGTGCAGGCGGTATGCCCGTCGGCACAGCAGGCAGAGTAACTCTTCTCGTTTCAGGCGGTATTGACAGCCCCGTAGCAGGCTGGATGATGGCCAAAAGAGGACTTCAGCTGTCAGCCATCCACTTCGCCGCTCCCCCATACACAAGCAAGAGAGCAGAAATGAAGGTCCGTGACCTTGTCTCCATCGTGGCCAAGTACAGCGGCAGAGTAAACTTCGCCGTGGTAAATTTCACTGAAATACAGGAAGCCATCAAGGAGCATTGCCCCGAAGAGCTTTTCACCATTATTATGAGACGAATGATGATGAAAATATCCGTCCGTTTAGCCGAAAGAGACAACTGCGGTGCACTGGTAACAGGCGAAAGCCTCGGTCAGGTAGCATCTCAGACTCTCGGTGCCATCGCCTGTACTGATGCGGCTGTGAATATGCCCGTTTTCCGTCCCCTCATCGGTATGGATAAAAACGAAATAATCGAAATCTCACGTGCCATCGGTGCTTTCGAAACCTCTATCCTCCCCTACGAGGACTGCTGTACGGTTTTCACTCCGAAGCACCCGAGAACACGACCCACCATCGAGCTTATCGAAAAGGCTGAAAGCGTATTTGATTTCAGCGAAATGATCGAAAGAGCGATTGAAACTACAAGGTTTGAGTTTGTAGACTGATTTACCGTATACGGTTGCTGAAATTCGGAATTCGGAATGCGAAATGCGGAATTCGGAATTATGGTCGCGAATTTACCGCGTAATTGCATTGAACCGTTTTCCGCAAAGAAAGCCTGACTTAAACAAGTAAAGATTTAATTGCAAAATTTAATTTACCGATTATGTATATCAGCTCTTCTGAGTGGCGGTATCTCTCTTTATTCCTTCCGAATTTTATCCCGCGATTGCGAATTCCGAATTAAAGAAAAGTGGTGAGACTTTTGAACTGTGAGCTTATAAGCGTAGGCACTGAAATCCTTTTAGGCGATATTCTCAATACCAATGCAAGGTTCCTTTCGAAAGAGCTTGCCGCACTCGGTATCTCTCTTATGTATCAGACTACCGTCGGTGATAACGAAGAAAGACTCAGAGCCTGTCTTGACCACGCTTTTTCCAGAGCGGATACGGTTATTCTCACAGGCGGTCTCGGTCCCACTCCCGACGACCTTACGAAAGAGGTGTGTGCCGATTATTTCGGCAAAGGCCTCATTATGAGAGAGGATATACTTGCAGAAATCAAAGCATATTTTTCATACAAGGGACTCCCGATGCCCGAAAGCAACTCCAAACAGGCTCTCGTTCCCGAGGACAGCACAGTTCTCGAAAATAAAAACGGAACGGCTCCCGGCTTCATTATGGAAAACGGTAAGAGAAAAATCATCATCCTCCCGGGGCCGCCGAGAGAGATGGAGCCTATGTTCAGAGATCAGGTTATCCCCTATCTTAAAAAATTCTCACATTCAGTTATAAAATCCCACACGGTACGCACCTTCGGTATAGGTGAAAGCGCTATGAGCGAAAGAGTGTCCGACCTTCTGGAAAGTGAAAATCCCACCGTGGCACCCTATGCCAAAGACGGTGAAGCACTCCTGAGAATTACGACAAAAGCAGAAAGCGAAGAGGAAGCCGAAAAGCTCATCTCACCTCTGCTCGAAGACATTAAAGCAAGACTCGGCTGTTACATCTACGGCATTGATGCCGAAAGCATCGAAGAGGCTACGGTTTCCCTTATGAAAGAAAAGGATATTACCGCCGCCTTCGCCGAAAGCTGTACTGCAGGTCTCTGTGCCAAAAGAATTACAGACATCAGCGGTGCCTCGCAGGTTTTTCACTGCGGTGTCGTGTCCTACTCCAATGAAATCAAGGAAAAGGTTTTAGGTGTCAGTGCCGATGACCTCGCCCGCTTCGGTGCAGTAAGCGACATCGTCGCCGCACAGATGGCTCTGGGTGTCAGAAAGCTTTCAGGTGCCGACTACGGCGTAGCCGTAACAGGTATGGCAGGTCCCACCAGCGACGACCCCGAAAAGGAAGTCGGACTCATATATATAGCCGTTACTGACGGTGAAAACCTTTACCTCAAAGAATTTCACGGCAGAAAAAACGGAAACTGCAGAGACTATAACCGATTTGTCTCTGCCTCAAATGCTATCAATCAATTAAGACTCTCTATTATAAACAGCCCTGAATTAAGGTCAGAGGGCAATATAACGGAATTTATAAATTCTTATCCGAGGAATTAACTATGAAAAACATCTATAACGACAAAGATATGACACCGCAGGAAAACACTCCTTCGGGCATACCTGAGGGTGCACAGCCGGATTCCGCCGCACCCGGACAAATACCTTACGGTCAGCCTGTATATATTCAGCCGAACCCTTACGGTCAGCCTGTTTATTATGTTCCCGTGGGTCAGGTACCCTACGGTCAGCCAGGCTATCCTATGCAGCAGATTCCCCTTACACAGGAGCAGCTGAATGCGATTTTTCAGCAGTACGGCGCTCCCGTTCAGTACACACAGCCTCAGACAGTTACCGCAGATAATCAGCCGGAAACCGATACGGGTATGAGAGTTCTTTATCAGAGTGAAGATTTCGACAGACCGACTTCTGACGAAAAATACTCCGAAGAAGAATATTCCGAAGAAGAGGAAGAAGAAATCCCCGTAAAAACAGCTCCCGTAAAGACTGTTCCCGGTAAGCCTTCTATGAGTGACCATATAGAAATCGAAGAAGAAACCGTAACTCTTCCCCACAAAACTGCACCGGCAAAGAAAAACTCCTTCAAGGTCGAGGAAATGGAAATGAGCACCTATGAGCTTAACTCTATTTTACTCAGGCAAGGCAAATCCTCTGCCTATCAGAGACCCACACCTGACAGAAGCAAGGATGTACCTCTTAACTTCGGCGGCGGCTTCGAAATAGAAGACACAGCCGATGAGGTAGTTACGGACATAAGCTCAAATGTCGAAGAAAAAGCAGAGAAAAAGGAAGGCAAGAAAAAGCTTTCCCGCTTCGAAATAATCCGACGTACCGTTCTTGGCATAGCACTTGCCGCCATCGTTATTTCGGCAGGTATGCTTCTCAATGAATACCGTCTTTCAAGGGAAAACAATAAATTGGAAGAGGGCGTTTCAGACCTTATCATCACAGAACCCTCCACTCAGTTGACAAACAAGGACGATAAAGAAACCACAAAGAAAAACAATAAAAAAGAAGAAAATAAAACCACTACTGCTCCCCTCACTCCCGAACAGCAGTGGGCACAGATACAGAAGGAATTCCCCAATGTGATTTTTCCCATGGGTCTTCAGCTCAAATACGCCAGACTCTACGCTACAAACCCTGACTTCGTAGGTTATCTCGAAGCCAAGGGTGTGGGACTCAGCCTCCCCATCGTTCAGGCGGAAAACGACTCCAAATACCTGGAAAGAAACTTCTACGGCAAAAGCACCAAATACGGCTGTCCCTTCGTTACTCACGTAAACAACATCGTTGAACTTGATACAAATACAATCATCTTCGGTCACCATATGAATAACGGTACGGTTTTCGGTGCTCTGGATGCCTACAAAAAAATTGACGGCTTCAAGGCCGCTCCCGTAATAACCTTCAATACTCTTTATAAGGACTACAGCTGGAAGGTTGTTGCCGCCTTCGTTACCAATGCCTATGAGAAGGACGACAACGGTTATCTGTTCAGATACTATTTCGCATCTCTCAGCACACAGGACCGCTTCGCCGCCTATCTTAACGAAATGCAGCAGCGCTCTCTTTACGATACAGGTGTGGATGTGCTTCCCACCGATAAGCTGCTTACCCTCTCCACCTGCTCTCACGAGTTTACCGATGCAAGATTTGTTGTAGTAGCACGACTGGTAAGACCCGGCGAAAGCACCGATGTGGATGTTTCAAAGGCAACTGTCAATCCGAATCCCAGATACCCTCAGGCATACTACAGCAAAAAGAAGCTCGACAATCCCTATGTGAACGCAAGTCGCTGGGAAGTCGGCTGATGACTGATAACAAACCTATTATTGGGAGGTTAAAAATATAATGATACGTTTATACACACTGAAAGACATTTCTGCTTTCTCTTCCGATTCCATATATAAAATCTGTCTTACTTTAGACAAATTCGGACTCTCGGAAGAGACTCTGGAGGATTTCGAATCCTACGGTGAAATGTTTGAATCGGTAATGTCCGCTCTCGACAGCGGTAAGCATATTATCGTAGCCACAGAGCTTACCGATTTCATCAAAGCAAAGAAGGATCTTATCACAAAACTGATTTTAGAAAGTGCACCCTCCTCTGAAATCGCTGATTTCATCACTCTTAACGCGGGAGACGACATTTCTGAAATCGATATCGACGGACACTGCTTCGTACCCGAAAACAGCATTCTCCATCTCACCACTGACGGACTTTACAGCGGTTTTACCTGTGATGCTCTTTCAGGCAGACTTACCTTCATCCCTCTCGACTTTATGCGCCTTGACGAGGTGCTTTCGAGCGTAGTTAAAAATGAAGAGCAGGTTCTCGCCCTCATAAGTCAGCACAGTGAAAATCCCTTCTCCGACTTCGCAGACAGCGAAATAGAAATGCCCGACTATGACATTCTTCCTTCAGTGGAAAAAATGGTCTCCTCTCTTATGAGACTCGGCAAAAAGGTTGCTCTTACCACAAGCGAAGCGGCTATGTGGATTTACAATCTTTACGATAAGGTGGACGGTCTGACCGAAACTGTGGGCTTCGTCGAAATAAGCGACCCCGAAGACGAAGTAAAGGAAGAGGCAGATCAGGAATCTGACTTCGAGGAAGCTTTACAGAATAAGGATGAAGGTCAGGAGATCCCCAAAGAAAGCGAATCTATGAAGGTTATACGCCACGCAAGAGAGGCAATGTATAACACAGACTGTGATTTCGGCGCTTCCGTTTCACCTGTTTACTCTGTCGAAAATGAAAACGGACAGCCCTCCTGGTACGCTTATGTGGCAGTGGTTGACAGAAGCACTGCAAAAGCAAAGAAAATAAACACCTCTAATCCCGATGATATTTCTCTTATACTTCCCCACGCGGTGAACATCCTTTCCGATGTTGTTTGTCAGAAGGCAGAGATTGTAAATACTGCCATAGCAAAAATCGATTACAGCGACAGCGACGAGGAAGAAAAAGAAGATACACCTGCACCCGCAGTAAAAGACGGCGTATTTACCCTTACCAAGGGTATGCTTATCTTTGCGGCCGTGGTTTTAGTCTTCGCTATCGTAAGTCCCATGATTATGACCTACTTTATGCTCAAGCCTCAGACTACCACAACCGCTCCTCCCGACGTTAATGTAAATAACCCCGCATACTATCAATCCACCGCCGCACCCACCACTACCGAAAATCCCTTCCTGAACACCACCAAAAATCCCGCTCAGCTCAATAACGGTATTACTGAGCCTGTTGCTCCCGAGGTTTCCGCTATTCCCACCACCTCTTCTGTAGCCTCAGAAAAAGGCGTGTTCACCTTCTATGTTTTCGGTTACGGTCACGGTGTAGGTATGAGCCAGGTCGGTGCCAACTATCTTGCCTCACAGGGCTGGAACGCATGGCAGATTCTCGCTCACTACTACTACGATGCAAGTGAAAACACTAAAATAGTTTCAGGCGATGCTTACCCTGCTAAAATCAAATATGCAGGCACCGAATACAATACCAGAGACTTTATTGCCTCGGCTCTCGAATCCGAAATGGGCGGTTCCTACCAGGTTGAAGCGCTTAAGGCACAGGCTATCGCCATTTATACCTTCGCAAAGTATAACGGCTTCAATCTCGGCGCAGATGCTACAGGCTTCGGCAAAACTCCCTCACAGACAGTTTACTCCGTTGTCGATGATGTTATGGCAGGCGGCTACTATATCGCAAACGGCTCCGATGTTGCTGTTACACCCTTCCACGCTATGAGCGCAGGTGTAACCACCTCCTACTATAATGTATGGGGTAAGGGTATCGGCGCTTCCGTACCCTATCTCAGCGGCGGCAGAAAGAGCTACGGTGACTATCTTGACGCGAACTTCAAATCCACTTATACCATTTCAAGCGAAGACCTTAAAAAGTTAGTTAAGGAAAACGCCAAGATTACTCTTTCCGGCGACCCCTCCACATGGCTCGGCATCATCACCCACGACAGCGCCGTAAGAGACGACATCGGTTACGTTTCCTCTATCAATGTAGGCGGTACCATTATGACCGGTAACGATTTCCGTATCAAGGTAATGGGCGGCAGAATCCGTTCACACTGCTTCGCTTTCACCTACACTCCCGGCTAAAATATCTTTTCTTGACAATCGTTAAATAACAGAGTATACTTTACCTGTTAATGTATAAACAAAAATTCAAATAAAGGAGTAGTTAACTATGCCATTAGTAACAACCAAAAAAATGTTTGAGGATGCATACAAGGGCGGCTACGCTATCGGTGCATTCAACGTAAACAACATGGAAATCATCCAGGGTATCACCAGAGCTGCCAAAAAGCACAACTCTCCCGTTATCCTTCAGGTTTCTGCAGGTGCCAGAAAGTACGCTTCTCACGGCTATCTCGTAGCTATGGTTAAGGCTGCAGCAGAAGAAACAGGCCTTCCCATTGCTCTTCATCTTGACCACGGCCCCGATTTCGAAACATGTAAGTCCTGCATTGACGGCGGCTTTACATCAGTTATGATCGACGGCTCACACCTTCCCTACGAAGAAAACGTTGCTCTCACAAAGCAGGTTGTTGACTACGCTCACGCACACGGTTGTGTTGTTGAAGGCGAGCTCGGTCAGCTTGCAGGTATCGAAGACGATGTTAACGTAAGCGAAGAGGACGCTAACTTCACCGATCCCGCTCAGGTTTACGATTTCGTAACCAGAACAGGCGTGGACTCACTTGCTATCGCTATCGGTACAAGCCACGGTGCTTACAAGTTCAAGCCCGGTCAGAAGCCCCAGCTCCGTTTCGACATCCTTAAGGAAGTAGAAGAAAAGCTCCCCGGCTTCCCCATCGTTCTCCACGGTGCTTCCTCCGTTAATCAGGAAGATGTTAAGACCATCAACGCTTACGGCGGTGAAATGCCCGATGCTATCGGTATTCCCGAAGATATGCTCCGTGAAGCTGCTTCTATGGCTGTATGTAAGATTAACGTTGACTCTGACATCCGTATCGCTATGACAGCCGCTATCCGTAAGCACTACACCGAAAATCCCAAGCACTTCGACCCCAGACAGTACCTCACTCCCGCAAGAGATGCAATCGAAGGCGTTGTTTCTCATAAGATTGAAACTGTTCTCGGCTGTGCTGATAAGGCATAAGAAAAACAAAATAATCAAGACGGGCTTGGGCGGCACTTCATAAGGAAGTTAAGGTTTTTATTGGCTCTTTTCCGCTTAAACATTACGAAAAACTCCCGAAATACGCGAGTATTACGGGAGTTTTATCATTTCCTTTAAACGAAAAATATCTCAATAAAAACTGCTTAGCACCTTAAAATTCAGATAGTTTTGATGCAGAACAAGGCGAAAAGCGCAGAAATCCTTGCCGGATTTCGAGCATTTTTAACACAGTTATGCTCAAAAATAGCGAATTTTAAGGCTTAACTTCCTTATGAAGTGCCGCCCTTTGCCCGTCTTTTATTTTGTTTTTCAGGGATCAGGGAACAGGAACCGGGGAAAAGTTAACCTTTTTACAATTGACATCCCGTTTGTGAGTGTGGTATATTAAACATATATCAGGAAAGGAGAAAAGTAATGTTCTATGAGCAGGATTGGGTAATGAAGCAGATAAAACTGCTTGTCCGTTTTGTTGCAAGGGCGGTTTTTAAAAAGGATACTGCCGAATATAAAGAGCTAATTGAAGAAAGCCTTGCAGGAACGGATTTACTGCATAAAGAACTGCTTCAGTTCCTTTCAGAGGGCAGAATATGTGAGGCGGAAAACTTTCTTTTTGATAATCTTGATAAAAGCTTCCAAAGTCACTTGGCACTCAGCCTTGATTTTTACGAACGGCTCAATCTTTTATCTGATGAAGAGCTTGAAAATGGGAATTTTTCAAGATAAGAGATAAAGGATGGACTTAATAATGTTCTCCGGCTTTTCGGACTTGATTTTGTAAGGGATATGTTTTCATAAAAATATTAATAATAAAACAGAAGGGTTTTGAATAAAATGCAGATTTCAAATGATATAATTTATGTAGGTGTAAATGACGAAAAAATTGACCTCTTTGAAGGTCAGTACAAGGTAGAAAAAGGAATGGCGTATAATTCATATGTTATTCTTGATGAGAAAATTGCCGTTATGGACACAGTGGAAGCCTCTTTTTGTGATGAGTGGCTTGGTAACATTGAAAAGACCCTTGACGGCAGAAAGCCCGATTACCTTATAGTTCAGCATATGGAGCCTGACCACAGTGCAAATGTTAAAAATTTCCTTGACGCTTACCCTGAGGCAGTTGTTGTGGGCAATGCAAAAACCTTTAAAATGATTGAGCTTTATTTCGGTGAAAGCTACGAAGACAGAAGAACGGTAGTTGCTGACGGTGACTCTCTGAGTCTCGGAAAGCACGAGCTTACCTTTGTTTTTGCACCTATGGTACACTGGCCTGAGGTTATGATGACCTATGACAAACAAGATACGGTGCTCTTTTCCGCCGACGGCTTCGGTAAATGCGGTGTTACCTATGCCGATG
>JAZNMU010000093.1:0-12186 GCA_045579865.1 Acutalibacteraceae bacterium | reverse complement strand
CCGGAGAATCTTTTCAGCAAGAAAAACTGGAGTGTTCTTTTTAAGGAGTTTCTGAAAAACGGCGGCTTTGATGCTTCTCCTGCCGCCGATTATATAAAAACCTATGTGGACGAGGATAAGGTAAGAAAAAAGAAAATACCTCTCGGTATAGTGACTGTCCATCTCTCGCAGAGTGCCACACCGCTTGAAATTTTCGTCGAGGACATTCCTCAGGGTGAGCTTGTGGACTACCTTTTAGCTTCATCGAATATTCCTCTGGCTACTAATATCGGTCCCGAGGGTGAAAAATTCCTTGACGGCGGCGTTTACGACAATACACCCGTAATGACCCTTAAAAAGAGGGGCTATAATAAGCTTATCGTTATCGATATTTCAAACATAAAGGGTGTAGCGCATAATCTTAACTTCAATAACTCTCAGGTGGTTTATATCCGTCCCTATGATCTTGAGGATCTTGGACCCTCCTTTGATTTCAGCGGGCCGATGATTGACAGGAGAATACAGCTCGGTTATCTTGACACGAGAAAGGCCTTCGGTCATCTGTCGGGAAATATTTATTATTTCACTCCTGATGTTTTTGAGCAGATGACACAGCAGTACGGTGCCAATGCCATTTACGAGTTGGAGGAGCTTGCACATAAATTGAAGGTGGAAAAAATCTGTATCTACGGTAAGGATGAGTTCATTTCCGCTACTAAAGCTGCTTTCGAAAAAGCGAAGGCAGAGGAAACGGAAAAGGTACAGGAGACTCCCGAAGAAAAAACAGCAGACAGCACCTTCGACTGGAAGGATCTGAAGGAGAAATGGAATCAGCTTCGCGGCAGAAGTCAGAGAAAGGACCTGGAGGAATTTGCTGAGGCTATAGCTGTGCTCGATTCTGTGGTAATGTAAAATTTTACCTGACGGAATTTTCTCTGAATCTCTTGACAAAAAGGAAAAACTGATATATCATTTTCACATAATATTTATAAAACCGATGAACGAGAATAGTAACATTATCGGAATCTTACAGAGAGTTACGGACGGTGGAATGTAACAGGGGAAGATAGTGCGAATGGACTCGTGAGGGCGGCGCTGAAAACTGCAGTAGGTGCCGACGGAAACTCTACCGTTATTATGAGAGCGTATGTCAGTACGTGAAAAACCATTAAGGTGGCGACAGACTTCTGTTCCTTTATGGAGCAGAAGTTTTTTGATTTTGCTGTCCGTATGGAAAAATATTTTTACAGGAAGTGTTATTATGTATTATTCGGGTGAACGATGGCGATGCTGGTAAAAGATAAAGCTAATCATAATACAAATCAAAACTATACCAAATATATAAGTAATTAAGGAGAATTCAAAATGAACACAAATTATAAAGATTTCGACAATTATCTCAAACAGTATCCCGATAAAAACGGTTATTTCGGCGCTCACGGCGGAGCATTTCTTCCTCCTGAACTGGAGCCTGCATTCAAAGAGGCTGACGATGCTTACGAGGCTATCTGTCAGTCTGCACAGTTTATTTCCGAGCTTCGCAGAATCAGGAAGGAATTCCAGGGCAGACCTACTCCCGTTTACCACTGCGAAAGACTTTCCAAGCTTTTCGGCAACTGTCAGATTTATCTCAAGCGTGAGGATCTTAACCACACAGGCGCTCATAAGCTCAACCACTGTATGGGTGAGGGTCTTTTAGCCAAGTATATGGGCAAAAAGAAGCTCATCGCTGAAACAGGTGCAGGACAACACGGTGTTGCTTTAGCCACTGCAGCAGCATATTTCGGTATGGAATGTGACATTTATATGGGAGAGGTTGACATCGCTAAACAGCACCCTAACGTAATCAGAATGAAAATGCTCGGCGCCAATGTTATTCCCGTAACTCACGGACTTAAAACTCTTAAGGAGGCTGTTGACGCTGCTTTTGACGCATACCTTAAAGAATATGACCACGCTATCTACTGCATCGGCTCTGCCCTCGGCCCCCATCCCTTTCCGAAAATGGTAAGAGATTTTCAGGCTGTTATCGGCATCGAGGCCAGAGAGCAGTTCCTCGAAATGACAGGACATCATCCTGATGCTGTATGTGCCTGTGTAGGCGGCGGCTCAAATTCTATCGGTATGTTCGTTCCCTTCCTTGCCGACCCTGTAGAAATTATCGGTGTAGAGCCTCTCGGCAGAGGTGAAAAGGTAGGCGATCACGCAGCTACCATGGCATTCGGCACCAAGGGCAGACTTCACGGCTTCGAAAGCTATCTTCTTCAGGACGAAAACGGTGAGCCTCTTCCTGTTTACTCCATCGCCAGCGGTCTGGACTATCCCGGCGTAGGACCCGAGCACGCTAATCTTCGCGATATGGGCAGAGTACAGTATGACACCATCTCCGACGAGGAGGCTATGGAGGCATTCTTCCTTCTGTCAAGATATGAGGGTATCATTCCCGCTATCGAGTCCTCCCACGCAGTAGCTTATGCTATCAAGTATGCTAAGGAGAATAAGTCAGGCTCTATCCTCGTTTCTCTTTCAGGCAGAGGAGATAAGGATATCGACTATGTTTACGAGCAGTACGGCTGCGGTGAAAAGTTTATGGAAAAATACGAGAAATAAATCAGTATATAAAATAATTAAACCTTCTGCGGTAAATCTGCAGAAGGTTTTTTCTTGATGGATTAAAGAAATCTTTTTCTGAATATCTCTATGGCATCCTCTTTGGTAAATCCTCCGGGAGAGAATTTGAAATTATTCGGTACAGTGTCATATCTTTTACAGTATGAGAGAATCTCTTCCTCGGTCATTTTTATTTCGGGTAAATCCGTAAGCTCACGGATGATATCTTTAAAGGCTTCTTTGTCTGTTTTCATTATCGAAAGGACCTTATTTGTCTTTTCGTTTTCGTATTCTTCACTGCGGTCGATGAATTCATCCATAAAAGCAGTACAGGCTTTGCCGTGAGGGAGGTCATAGTTTTCCGTGAGGATGTAGCCTAAGGGGTGGGGGAAGGCTGTGCCGCAGTATGCCAGAGTGATACCTGCGTAAAGAGAGCCGTAGTAAAGCATTTCTCTCATTTTTTCATCGGGATTTTCCTTGGCAGTGTGAAGATGCATAAGACCCTGCCATATAAGGTCAATAGCCTTTTCACCGAAGAGCGTGGGAATATCGGAGCATTTTTCCGACATATATCCTTCTAATGCGTGAGCAAGAGCATCAAGAGCCGTGGAAACGGTGATACTGTAGGGCATCGAGTGGGTATAGGTCGGGTCAGCAAAGGTAAGGCGAGGGAAACAGTCCATAGGAGCAATGCTCTTTTTTCTGCCTGAGACAGGGTCGGTGAGAACACTTACCTTGCCTACCTCACTGCCGGTTCCTGCAGTAGTGCCTATGAGAACTATGGGAAGAGCTTTATTTCTCTTTTCTGCAGTGTAAATATCGTGAATATCAAAGTCAGGATTAGAGGCATAGACAGCCACAGCCTTTGCTGCGTCCAAAGGTGAGCCGCCACCGATACCGATTACGAAATCCGCACCGAAAGTGATTGCTTTTTCTGCAGCTTCATAGCAATGGTCAAGACGGGGATTGGGTCCTATACTGTCGTAAAGAGTACTTTCGATATTTTCCTTCCCGAGAGCATAGAGAATATCATCCAGAGCACCGCTTTTCTTTGCACTGGAGCCTCCCGTTACTATGATACATTTTTTACCGAAATCAGATAAAAGGTAGGTATTCTTTCTTACACAGTCTTTTCCGCTTACAACATTGATAGGTAAATTAAGATTGAAGTCCATTTTACATTTTCCTTTTCAGCATAAGAATTGAAATAATACAGTAATATTATACCAAAGTAATAACTTTCCTGCAAGTTTTATTTATAAAGACTTGAAAAATAAGTCGATATGGTATAAAATGAATAGGATATAAAAGTATTATTGGGTTTTATTGTCTATTTTTAATGAATTACGGTGATTTTGATGAAGAGCAAAGGCAGAATATTAAAAATTATTATGGCAGTTACGGCTGTTATTCTTATCCTTTGTCTCTCACTTTTTCTCTATGGCAGAGAAAAACGCTATGAGTTCACTGAAAAGAGCTTTATCTCAATGGATACCGTGATTACGGAAAAAATTTACGGTAAAAACACCAGCACCTTTATAGCACCTGTTTTTAACATCGTTACGGGACTTGACGAAACCATATCCCGCTTTAATGAAGAAAGCGCCCTTTACCGTCTTAACACGGAGGGAAAAACTGCTGACAAATCTGTTTTGCAAATCATTAACGGTGTTAAACAGGTAAGTGACGATGTTGACGGAGCCTTTGATATAACCGTAGGTGAGCTTTCTGACTTGTGGAATATAGGTAAAGAGGGAGAAAAAATCCCCACGGAAAAAGAGATTGCCGATGTTCTGAAAGGTATTGACTATAAAAAAATCAGAACAGAAAACGGTACGGTTTATTATGAGGGCGGAGAAATTGACCTCGGTGCTGTGGGTAAGGGATTTGCCTGCGACCTTATTAAGGCATATCTTTCCTCAGAGAATGTAAAGGGAGCCGTAGTGTCTGTAGGCGGAAGTATTTTAGCCTACGGAGATTACAATAAAAAAGGTGACAAATGGAGTATAGCCATCCGTCACCCCCGTTCGGAAAACGAATTTTTAGGTATAATCAGCCTCGACGAGGGCTTTGTCTCCACCTCAGGAGATTATGAAAGATATTTCGAAAAGGACGGCAAGCGCTATCATCATATTTTTGATGCCCGTACAGGTATGCCTGCCTCCTCGGGTCTTGTCAGTGTTACCGTAGTGGCTGAAAGCGGTCTTTTAAGCGATGCACTTTCCACAGCCTGCTTTATCGTGGGTGCTGAAAATGGTACGGCCTTACTCGAAAAATACGGAGCATCGGCTATCTTCGTCGATGAAGAAATGAACATTACCACGGTGGGAGAAATTGATTTTGAAAAGCAGTAAGCTACTTAAAAAAGGTGACATTATCATTATTGCTTCTGTTACTTTGCTTTCACTTTTATGGTTTGTAATAACTCTGATTTCCTTCGGTGAAAAACAGCAGGTAAGGATTTATCTTGACGGAGAAATTTATAAAACCGTGGACCTTTCCGCTGTGGAGAATGAAGAGATAATAAGTCTTTATGGCTGTGATATCAGGGTTACTGAGGACGGTGCCTGTTTTCTTTCTTCGGACTGTCCCGACGGTCTGTGTGTAAAAAGAGGTATGATGAATAAAAGCGGTGATGTTATGGCCTGTGTTCCGAAAGGGATTACCCTGGAGATAACCGGCGGCAGAGCTGTAGACGGAATTTCCTATTAGGATGACAGATATAAATGAAAACTAAAAAACTTACTTTGCTTTCCCTTCTTTCGGCACTGGCATTGGTGCTCGGATTTATGGAAAATATGCTCCTTCCCGACATATCCTTTCTTCCTGTCGGTGCAAAGCCGGGGCTTTCGAACATTGTAACGATGTTTACGGCGTCCTTTTACGGCTTTTCGGGAGCAATATATATTACGCTTATAAAAGGTCTTTTCGCTCTTATTACCCGCGGTGCCACTGCGGCGGTTATGAGTCTTTGCGGAGGTATTTTAAGCACAGCCGTAATGTGTCTTATGATTAAAAAAGAAGGGAAAAACCTTTCATATATCGGCATCGGTGTCCTTTCGGCGGCGATGCATAATATGGGACAGCTTTTTGCCGCCTGCTTTATTACAGGTACGGCATCACTTATGTCCTACGGCAAATACCTGCTTCTTTTCGGTCTTGTTACAGGCTTTGTTACAGGAACGGTGGTGGAGGTTTCTTTGCCGAAAATAAAAGTGATAATCAATCAGAATTTTAATGTAAAGGAGAAATGAAAATGAGCAAAAGGCTTGACGGAGTTCTTACTGCCGTAAAGCGCGGACGCGGCGGTGTTGCTGTTGCGCACAACAAAAACACGGCTGATATGCCCGTGGAAAGGCTTCCCATTCCCGAAAAGGTAGTCATTTCCATGCAGCAGCACATAGGTGTACCCTGTACTCCTGTGGTAAAGGTCGGCGATGAAGTAGCAGTAGGACAGGTTATAGGTGACAGCGATAAATTTATATCTGCACCTATTCACGCAACTGTTTCCGGTAAGGTAACGGCTGTGGGTGACATCAAACTTGCAAACGGAATCATTACCAAAGGTATTACTATCGAAAGTGACGGAGAAATGAGACTTTATGAGGGCATAAAGCCTCCCGTCGTAACCAATAAAAAGGAGCTCTGCGAGGCTGTAAGAGCTTCAGGTGTAGTTGGTCTCGGCGGTGCGGGCTTCCCCACACACGTCAAATTCAATCTTCCTGATGACAGCAAGGTAGACACACTCATTATCAATGCAGCTGAATGTGAGCCTTATATCACCGTTGACTACCGTGAATGTATCGATAATACAAAATATGTGATCAAGGGCGTAGAGCTTCTCAGAGACATCTGCGGCTTTAAGCAGATTATCATCGCCATCGAGGATAATAAGCCTCAGGCATTTAAAGAGCTCAAGGCTTTCGCTGACAGTGATAACGATGCAGATGACACCATCAAGCTTATGACTCTTAAGTCAAGATATCCTCAGGGTGCTGAAAAAATGATGGTCCTTTCCGCTACAGGCAGAAAGGTACCACCCGGAAAATTACCCTCTGATGTGGGCTGTGTGGTTATCAATGTGGCTTCTTTGGCTTTTATTGCAAGATATGTGGAGACAGGTAAGCCTCTCGTTTCCCGTTCCATTACCGTTGACGGTTCGGCTATCAAAGAGCCTAAAAACCTCCGTGTTCCCATTGGTACGAATATTCAGGATATTATCGACTACTGCGGCGGTTTCAAATCAGAGCCGAGAAAGATTCTTTCAGGCGGTCCTATGATGGGTATTGCCATCTGTGACACCAATGCTCCTATATGTAAACAGAACAATGCTATCCTGGCCTTTGCAGACAGAAAAGATCTTATCAAAACCGAAAGAGAGTGTATACGCTGCGGCAGATGCGTGGATGTGTGTCCTATGAGCCTTATGCCCACTCTTATCGAAAGATATGCCCGTGTGAAGGATGCTGAAAAATTAAACGATGTAGGTGTTATGGTATGTATGGAGTGCGGCTCCTGTGCCTACGCCTGTCCTTCAGGCAGACCTCTTGTTCAGTATATGAGACTTGCCAAGCAGGTCGTAAGAGAAGGAGGTAAAAAATAATGAGCAAAAAACTTACCGTAAGCCCGTCTCCTCACGTGCGATCAAAGGAGACAACAACGGGCATTATGCTCGATGTTATAATAGCTCTTATCCCCGCACTTATTATGAGTGCCTACTACTTCGGCTTAAGAGCACTCTTGCTTACTGCTGTGTGTATCGGCAGTGCAGTGCTTTCCGAATATGTATGCCGTAAGGTAATGAAAAGAAACAATACTCTCGGGGACCTGAGCGCCATCGTAACGGGTCTTATCCTTGCACTTAACCTTCCCTCATCTCTTCCATTATGGATGGGTGCACTCGGCAGTATCATCGCCATCGTGGTGGTTAAGCAGATGTTCGGCGGTATCGGTCAGAACTTCGTCAACCCCGCTATGACAGCCAGAATAATCCTTATGGTGTCCTTCCCCACAGCCATGGCTCACTGGGTGGCACCCTTCGCAGGAAGCTGGAGTCCCGATGCAGTGACTGCCGCCACACCTATGGCAGTTTTAGCCGGCGTACAGGGAGGAGATGTTTCTGCAGTGGCTGACTCGCTTCCTTCACTTACAGGAATGCTCTTCGGTGCTCACGGCGGCTCAATGGGTGAGGTCTGCTCCCTTGCTCTCATCGCAGGCGGTCTCTATCTTATCATCAGAAAGGTTATCTCTCCCATCATTCCTCTCTGCTTCATCGGTACTGTAGCTGTGTTTATGCTTATCGCAGGTAAAGGCAGCTTCGAGTTCACCGCTTATCAGCTTTTAGGCGGCGGTCTTATGCTTGGCGCATTCTTTATGGCCACCGACTATTCCACTTCTCCTCTTAATAAAAAGGGCAAGATAATCTTCGGTATCGGTTGCGGTCTTATAACTTCGATCATCCGTGTTTTCGGTTCACTTCCCGAAGGTGTGTCCTTCTCCATTATTCTTATGAACATCCTCGTTCCCCATATCGAAAACCTTACCACACCGAAGCCCTTCGGCTATGTTAAGGAAAAGAAAGGGGGCAAGGCAGAATGAAAAACTTAAACGCTAAGGTAGTTCTTATTCCTACGGTGGCACTTTTAATTATCTGCCTTGTGGCTACTACTCTTTTAGCCTTCACAAACAGCATTACTGCTGAAAAGATAGCACTCAATGCTGTGGAAACAGAAAATGCCAGCCGTAATGTAGTTCTCCCTGACGGTGCTTCCTACAGTGAGGTTACTACAGCAGAAAACGGTGTTACCTACTGCACTGGCTACGATAAAATAGGCAATGAAATCGGTTACATTTTCACTGCAGGTGCAAAGGGCTACGGCGGAACAGTTTCCGTTATGGTCGGTATGGATAAGGAAGGCACCATAGTAGGACTTGAAATTCTTTCACACAGCGAAACTCCCGGTCTTGGCGCAAATGCCGTTAAGGACGATTTCAAGGGTCGCTTCGCAGGTAAAAGCGGTATTCTTACCGTAGACAAGGTTTCAAATGACGGTCAGAATATACAGGCTATCACGGCCGCAACCATCACCTCAAAGGCAGTGGTAAGCGCAGTAAATACTATCACGGAAACCTATACACAGATTATGACAGGAGGTGGCACTAATGGCTAAATTAACAAAAGAATTTTCCAAGGGCATTATTGCCGAAAACCCTGTTCTGAGACTCGTTCTCGGCACCTGTCCCACACTGGCTACCACCACGTCAGTGGAAAGTGCCATCGGTATGGGTCTTGCCGCATCGATAGTTTTAGTATGCTCCAATATAGTTATTTCCGCACTTCGTAAGGTTATCCCCGACAAGGTGAGAATCCCCGCTTATATCGTCGTCATCGCTTCCTTCGTTACCATCGTTCAGATGGCTGTAAAGGCTTTTCTGCCTTCACTGGACGAACAGCTCGGCGTGTATCTTCCTCTTATCGTTGTTAACTGTATTATCCTCGGCAGAGCGGAAGCCTTCGCAGGCAAAAATCCCGTTTTAGCTTCTGCAGTTGACGGTCTGGGAATGGGTGTAGGCTTTACAGCGGCTCTCTTCCTTATGGGTGCTGTACGTGAAATCTTCGGTGCAGGTACCTTCCTTGGTACAGGCGTTCCCTTCCTCGAAAGCAATCCCATGCTTATATTCATTCTTCCCCCGGGTGGCTTCTTCGTTTACGGTATTCTTATGGCGGCTGTCAACCGTCTTGCCGAAAAGAAGGGCAAGCCCAGAGCAGAGCTTCGCGGCTGTGAGGCATGTCCTATGGCGCAGAGCTGTGCAATAAGAAAAACAGATAAGGAGGCAGAATAATGACTAAAGAACTTCTCACTATTCTTTTAACGGCTATTCTTACCCAAAACTTCGTTTTAGCCAAGTTCCTCGGCATCTGCCCCTTCCTCGGAGTTTCTAAAAAGCTCAATACAGCAGTAGGTATGAGTGCGGCGGTTATCTTCGTTATGGCTTTGGCCACAGCGGTAACCTACCCCATCAATAAGTTCTTACTGGTAAAAAATGACCTTGAATATCTGCAGACAATCGTGTTCATTCTCGTTATTGCCGCACTTGTTCAGTTGGTTGAAATCATTCTTAAAAAGTATATTCCTGCTCTTTATAATGCACTGGGTATTTATCTTCCCCTCATTACCACAAACTGTGCTGTTCTCGGCGTAGTTATCCTTAACGTGGACGAAGGCTATAACTTCGCACAGTCCATGTTCAGCTCCGTCGGTGCGGGCTTAGGCTTTATGCTGGCTATGGTAATGTTCGCAGGTGTCAGAGAAAGACTCGAAAGCTGTGATGTGCCCAAGTTTATGCAAGGACTTCCCATTACTTTAGTCGCCGCATCGCTCGTTTCCGTTTCCTTCCTCGGCTTTACGGGAATCGTAGAAAACATCTTTGCTTAAGGAGGTAACATAATGAGTCAGATTATTATTGCTGTAGTTATCGTGGCAGTTATCGGACTTATCGCAGGTCTCGGTCTTGCCATTGCTTCCGTAGTTTTCGCCGTACCCGTGGACGAAAAGGCAGAGAAGATAAGAGAGTGTCTCCCCGGTGCCAACTGCGGTGCCTGCGGATTTACGGGCTGTGACGGCTATGCCGCCGCTCTTTCCAAGGGTGAGACAAGTGAGTGCAATCTCTGTACTCCCGGCGGTAATGACACCGCCAAGCAGATAGGCGAAATTATGGGTCTTGCAGTAGGCAAGATTACACCGATGGTTGCCGCTGTTATGTGTCAGGGCAACAGAACCAACGTAGAGGATAAGCTCGAATACAGCGGTGTCCGCTCCTGTAAGATGGCTACACAGCTTTTCGGCGGTCCCAAAAACTGCGTTTACGGCTGTATCGGCTTCGGTGACTGTGCTGAGGTGTGTCCCTATGATGCTATCTTTATCTGTGACGGTGTGGCAAGAATCAACCCCGACAAATGTCGTGCCTGTAAAAAGTGCATCTCAGCCTGTCCCAGAAATCTTATCGACCTGTTCCCCCTCGATACTACGAAAGCGGCTGTGCTCTGCCGTAACCACGATAAGGGTGCACAGACACGTAAGCAGTGTAAAGCAGGCTGTATCGGCTGTATGAAGTGCGTAAAGGCCTGTCCCGTAGAGGCAGTAAGCATCGATAACTTCTGTGCTACCGTGGATTACGACAAATGTATCGGCTGCGGTAAATGTCACGAGGCATGCCCCGTAGGTGCTATCGATATTTACACTATTAAAAAGCATTTCTGATAATTTATATATGCACACACGAAAAGCAGTCCCCGATGAGCTTACGTTCATCGGGGACTGCTTTTACGCAGAAAAGTGTTGACAATGAATACATTATGTATCATAATATCTCCGTAGGGACACGATGTATCGTGTCCGCAAAGAGATGTATCGTGTCCGCAATAACATACATAAGGAGATTATTATGTCGCTTCCCGAAAGAAGACACCACAGACTGAAAAACTATGATTACAGTAGCAACGGTGCATATTTTATAACGATATGCTCCTATAAAAAAACACATATTTTCGGAGAAATTAAAGATGGCATTATGCAATATAATCAATATGGTGAAATTGCTTGCCACGAAATAGAGGAGACTAACAGATTAAGAATTGATAAAGGCATTGAAATTACCAATTGGGTTGTTATGCCGAATCACGTGCATCTGATGCTTGAAATATCACATGACCCTTTATTTGATACAAATCCTCAATATGAGCAATTCGGGAAACCGACAAAACAATCGGTTGCTGCTGTTGTAAGGACATATAAGGCGGCAGTAACGCGTGAGATAAGACGAAAGTACGGACAAAATATATCGTGCCCATACGCTGTGTGGCAAAACGGATATTATGATAATATAATCAAAAATGATGAAATGTATGAGAAGGTATGGCAATATATAAGCTGTAATCCGGTTTTATGGAAAGAAGATAAATACAATGAAATTTAAAATGTTCGGCGGACACGATTCATCGTGTCCCTACGGATAAAAAACAATAGAAATAATGTAGGGACACGATGAATCGTGTCCGCAACCACAAAAAATAAAAACCCCACCTTACGGTGAGGCTTTATACGATTTAAATCATATAAATGATTGATTATTCAGCTTCTACTTCTTCGCCCCAAGCCTGATCTTCTTCGATGAAATCAAAGATAGCTGCGAGAATCTTTTTGATGAAATCAACGAAATCCTGGAATTTGAAATCGCCAGCCTTTAATTCAAATGACATTTTAGTATCCTCCTTCTTTAGATTTTAATTAAGAAAAATTAGGGATTAAAGTTCAAAACCGAATTCAAACTTTAAGAGCTTTTCGATGAAAGCGATGATTACGTTGATGAGATCCTTAAGGTTGAAAGAATCAACAACTGCTTCGTTTTCGTCTTTAACGTCAACGATTACGTCTTTATCAAGTGCCATTGTACAAGTCCTCCTTTATGTATTTCCTGATATTCCTCAGGATGGCTATATTATATACCATCATTTGACCTTTGTCAATAGAAAATTCATAATTTTGTTAAGAAATTTTTAATGAAAAGGTAAAAACGCTATCAAATAGGCGTTTTCCT
>JAZNMU010000092.1:0-2153 GCA_045579865.1 Acutalibacteraceae bacterium | reverse complement strand
TACTTTGCATTGTTAAAGAGTTAACCAAGGATGAAGCTACGGTTATTCTCGTTGACTTGAACTTGCAGAGAGATGAAGTCTTACCGAGTGAAAAAGCCCACGCATACAAGATGAAAATGGATGCACTTAAAAATCAGGGAGCAAGGACGGATTTAACTTCTACACAGTCTGTGTCGAAGTTCCGTACAGCAGAAGAGGTCGGTAAAGAGAACAACGAAAGTCGAGAAACTGTCAGGCGATATATCAGATTAACTTATCTCATTCCCGAAATCTTAAAGCTCGTTGATGAAGGAAGAATAGCCTTTACCCCTGCTGTTGAGCTGTCATTTCTGCCATCGGAAGAACAGCACGAGGTTTACGGGTTTTATGAAAACGAAGAGGTTACACCCTCTTACTCACAAACGGTACGAATGAAAAAGCTTCACACGGAGGGTATGCTCACATCTGACAAAATATCTGAGATTATGGCAGAGGCAAAAGCGAATCAAAAAGATTTTCTGAAGATACCGACGGAGAACATAAACAAATATTTCAAGTCAAGGTTTACTGAAAAACAGAAGCAGGAATTTGTGATTAAGGCTGTCGAGCATTATCATAGGTATTTAATGCGGCAGAGAGATGCAAGGTGAGGAAGGAGGGATGCTATGAAATCACAGGAAGCGTATAACCTTATGTTTAAGGATTATCCTGATGTTGTTGATGCAAATCAGCTGAGCGATATGCTCGGCGGTATAGGCATCAGAACAGTTTACAAGCTTTTGAGAACAGGTAAAATCAAAAGCTTCATCATAGGCAACAGATACCTCATTCCTAAGATAAATGTCTTTGTATATTTAGGTATTCTTGAAAATAATGCCGTATAAAGCTCTCACACATTTGTAAATTCTTCCATCTGCCGTTAAAATACTCTTGTCGGCGGCAGATGGTTTGCCCTCCCTGAAAATACTACATTAATCATAAACAAAGGAGGTTAAAAATGACTACACAAGAAGCGTATCAATTGCTGTTCACAAGCTATCCCGACATTGTGAATGTTCATCAAATGTGTGAAATCTTAGGGATAAATATTAAAACCGCATACAAATTATTGAAATGCGGCGAAATCAGAAGTATATATGTCGCTAATAAGTACCGTATCCCCAAAATTGAAATTTTCAGGTACTTAGGTCTTGTCGAAGATTATGACGACAAAAGAAAAAAATAAAATGAATGTATTATCAGGAGGACAAATATTGGTAACTGGACATCTAAGAGAAAAGAACGGTGTCTACCATATCGTTTTCAACTATAAAGACGAAAACGGCAAAAGACAGACACCGTCAAAATCAACCGGTTTACCCGTAAAGGGTAACAAAAAGAAAGCTGAGCTGATGCTCAGAGAAGCAATCAAAGAAAAGGAAGCCGAGCTTCTTGAGCTTGAAGAAAGAAGAAAGGAAGAAGCGGAAGCAAAGGATGAGAAAAACATTCTTTTTACTACCTTTCTTCTTGAGTGGCTCGAAATGGTTAAATACTCCGTATCTGCATCAACCTACAGCGGCTACTGCTACTCAGTGAAAAGAGATATAATTCCTTACTTTGAAGAAAGACACCCGAAGCTCAAGCTCAGGGAACTCACTGCGAAGCAGATACAGGACTATTACACCTATGAGCTTAGCGTAAAGGGCGTAACGGCAAACACCGTTATTCACCGCCACGCGAATATAAGGAAGGCTTTACAGCACGCTTATATGATTGAGCTTATAGATGTAAACCCTGCTGACAGAGTGCAAAGGCCGAAGAAAGAGCCCTTCGTCGGCAGTGCATACGATGCAGAGGAACTCGAAGAGCTGTTTGAAAAGGTTAAGGGACATACACTTGAGTTCGCAGTTATACTTGCGGCTTTTTACGGCCTCAGACGAGCCGAGGTTGTAGGTCTTAAATGGAGTGCAGTTGACTTTAACAAAAAGACCTTTTCAATCAAGCACACCGTAATGGAGGTAAATGTGGACGGAAAAATAAAACTGATCCCCAAGGACAGTGCAAAAACAAAATCAAGCTGTCGCACACTTCCTATGGTTGAGCCCTTTGAAAAATTGCTTTTGAGAATGAAGGAAGAACAGGAATATAACCGTAAGCTCTGCGGCAACTCATATTGCAAAGATTATCTTGACTAT
>JAZNMU010000091.1:0-21710 GCA_045579865.1 Acutalibacteraceae bacterium | reverse complement strand
CAAAAGTTCCTAATGGTTGGACAGGACGAGATGTGGACGGTGCATATTATGATACCTATGGTCAAAAAAGATTTTGCAGAGGTTGTGGTGCCGTACAGGGTACTGGGAAAAATATGTGCCTTGGTGAATGTATAGCGGTTTTTGAATAAGCTTCTTGTCTCAATACAAAAAGAAACCTTTTTTAAGGTTTCTTTTTTTATATTTTTTGTTTTAAAAAAAGTATTCTTTTTAATTCATATCTTTCATATTATTAGATGAAGAAAAAATGAAGGGAGAATATATATGATTAAAAAGAAGGGGTAAGTGGACTTTGAAAAAACTCTACTTTTTTTATCGCCACTCTTGTTAATTGAATATTAATATGATATAATATGCGAAAGATATTTAAGGCGTAGGAGTGATAGTATGAGAAAATTTGACTACGAACAAGTCGCTATGAAGACAGGGGACGGTTCTCTGTCTTGACGAAAAGTGATTAACTGAATAACAAAAAAGACTGATTTACCTTTCCGTAAACCAGTCTTTCTTTTTATCATTTCACAAATTCAGCCTTCCAGCTGTAAACGAATTTTTCTCCTGCTTCAATCTTATTGATTCCGTCCTTCTGTGAGAAATCCTCTTTCTTTTCTGTCGAGTCATTTACACCGCACCAGGGCTCTATGCACACATAGGGTGCGCCGGGTTTTGCCCAGATGCCGAGCCAGGGAGAACCGTTCAGGTGGAAAATTACCTTTCTTGAGTGGTTGTCACTTTCGAGGGTAAGAGTGTCAGATTTCACACCGTTAAAGATGAGGGCATCCTCATTGAAAATATTCTCGGTAATAGTGATAACCTTTTCGTCCTTAAGCACAGGAATCAGTTCGGGAAGTCTTAAAGAATTCACAAGGTCGATTCTTACTGTGTCCAAAGTTTCATTTTCGCTGAAAACAAGTCTGTCACCGATTTCGCAGTTGAAAGCAGGATGAGCGCCGAGAGAGGCGTACATAACACCTTCATTTTCATTGATGATTTCGTGAGTGACCTTAAGGGAGCTTCCGTCGAGAGTAAAGGTAACCTTAACTGTAAATTTATAGGGATAAAGAGCGAGTGTTTCTTCTGTTTCTGTGAGAGTGAAAACCATTGAATTGCTCTCTGCACCTTCAAACTTCCATGGCATCTTTCTTGCGAAACCGTGTTTGGGCATAGTGTACTTTTTCCCGTCAAGATAATAGCAGTCGTCAATAAGTCTGCCTACTATGGGGAAAAGGATAGGGGACTGACCCGCCCAGTATTTCTCGTCGCCCTGCCAAAGATATTCGGTATCGTTTTCTTTGAGAATAACGCTTGTAAGCTCACAGCCGAACTCTTTTACGCCGATCTTAAGATAATCGTTTTCGATGTAATGAATCACGTTTAATCCTCCTTACGGTCTGAGACCCATACCGCCCTCGAGAGTGAGGGTTTCACCGTTGAGATATTTGAAATCGGGATTTGCGAGCTGAACACATACTCTGCCGATTTCTTTTTCTGCATCGCCGAAATGACCTGCGGGAGGCATTTTTACGTTTGCCTTGAATGCTTCGGGATATGCCTTTTCGAAGTTTTCGAGCTGTGCTGTCCAGGCTAGGGGACAAATAACATTTACATTGATGCCGTCTGCTGCCCATTCTGTAGCGGCTACACGGCTAAGACCTCTGATGCCTTCCTTAGCGGCAGCGTAGGAGCACTGACCGTAGTTGCCGAAAAGACCTGCACCTGAGGCGAAGTTGATAACACTGCCCTGTGTTTCCTTAAGGTAGGGATAGCAGGCCTTCATATAGAAGAAGGTGGCATAAAGACCTGAGAACATAGCGAGGTTAAACTGCTCTGTGGTGTGGTCCTCGATTTTTACGCCTGAAGCAGATGCCTGTGCATTATTAATGAGAACGTCTATTCTGCCGAAGGTATCGATAGCGGCTTTGATTACTCCGTTTACGACAGCTTCGTTGTCTGCGCCTTCGTTTACATCAGCCTGAACAGTAAGAACCTTTATGCCGTAAAGTCTTTCTAATTCTTCCTTGGCATCCTCTAATTTCTGTACGTTACGGCCTGTGATTACGAGGTTTGCGCCTTCCTTGGCATAAGCAGTAGCGATACCGTAGCCGATGGAGCCGCATCTTCCGTCACTTAAAACTGCTCTGCCTGCACCTGTGATAATAGCTGTTTTACCTGTTAAAAAACCCATATTAATACTCCTTTTATAAAAGTGTTGTATTTATCATATCATTTTTTCTTTTTGTTGTAAAGAAATATGACACTATTTTTTTGCTCTGATAATACCAAATCCTGTTCCGGGTTTACCGCCCGATAGAATATAAGCCTTGCACTGCCTCTGTAAAGCGGTGTTTTCGGGGTAATCAGCGGGATCTTTTTCTATCTTGCCGAAAACTCTTTCAACCGTTTGCGAAGGATTATCCGAGGAACCTAAAATCTCAAACATTTCTGCGAAACTGATAATGTTTGAGTTCTCACTCATAAACTCGCTGTTTCTTTCGCATAAAAGCCAGGAGTCGCAGATGAAAGCCTTATAGGGATAGTCTCTGAAAAAGCTCTCTGCCATAGCGAGGGATTTTTCGCATTCCTCTTTTAATAGCTTTTCTCCCTGAGGTATGTGTACATTCAGCACTTTTTCGCCGATTTTTATATCTGCAGTTTTTCCCTTCTCTTTGCTTACATAAGGGGGAAGGTAAAAGGGGAAGGGCTGAAACTGGAGTCTGCCGAGCCTGAAGATTTTACAGTTCAGATGGTTCTGTATCCAACTGAGCTCATCTAATCCCGTGAAGCCTTTTTTATTCCTGAAATTCTCACTCCATATTTTTATATCAGTCATTGTACTGTAAAAGATTTCGTCACTTATATTTTTCTCGCGGTAAATGTTCAGTGTGTCCCGTGCCTTAAGAATTACTGCGGTGAGAATACATATATAAGCTCTGTCTTTTTTTAACAGTTTTTCTCTGAGCAGAAGCTGTGAAGATGAGGTGAGAGTGAATCTTTTTTTGCTCAGTCGGTTTATATGCCTGTATTCTGCTTCATAAAAGATGATGATTTCATTTATATCTTCTTCGAAAAATCCGATTTTAAGCGAAAAATCCTTTATCCACTTTATATTTTCTGCGATGTTATTTTTATGACTTTTCATATTATCCGTCCTTTTCTTTCGATAAGATAAGTTTATAACGAAAAGGCTTTTTCTGTCAACAGTGTATTTTAAGAAATAATATTGCACAAAAACCGAAAGTCCTTTTTATTTATTACATAAAAAGTTTTTTTATGCCTTTTCTCGAAGGAGTTTTTGATGTATAATCTAAAACAGAAAATTGCAGACAGGAGAAATTATATGAAGGTACTACTTATCGGTGCGGGTGCCATTGGCGGTACGGTAGCGGTTTTGATGAAAAACGCAGGCTACGATGTACGCATTATGTGTCACAGTGCTTCCACGAAAGAACTCATTGAAAAGGAAGGCTTTTTCCTTCACGGAGCCAAGGGAGAATTCCGTGTGGACTTCACCTGTTACAGCAGTTATGAGGAGCTGGGTGAAGAAAAATTCGACTTTGTTATAATTGCCACCAAATACGGTGCTATGGCTGAATGTGCCAAAGCATCACTTCCCTTTTTGGCAGAGGGCGGTCTCGTGGTAGGTATGCAGAACGGTATTCTTACCGAGGAGCTGGGTGAAATCGTCGGCAGAGATAAGGCAGTAGGGTGTATGATAGGCTTCGGTGCCACGAGGAACAAAGCAAACGATGTCACTATGACCTCCAAAGGCGAATTTTATGTGGGTATGCTTGACGGCAGACGGCCTAAAATTCTGGATGATTTCGCTGAAATGCTGAAAACAGTTCTTCCCACGGAAGTTACTATGGATATAAAGGGCAGACAGTATTCGAAGCTGATAATCAATTCCTGCATCAATGCCGTGGCAGGTATCACGGGTAAAACCCTCGGCGAAATACTTAAGGATGTCAGGGCAAGAGATCTCTTTCTCAGTATTGCACGTGAGGGTATGGCAGTGGCAAAGGCTATGGATATAAAGGTACCCAAATACGGCGTGCTTTTAGAATACAGACTCCTCTCCTTGAGTAACGGCAAATTTTATAATTCTCTTTGTAAGCTCATTGTCCGTGCGGTGGGACTTCTTTATTCTGATGTAAAGCCCTCTACTCTCCAGTCGCTTGAAAAGGGTGAAAAGACAGAAATAGACATTCTCAACGGCTATTTCGTACAGAAGGGTGCCGAGTATTCCGTTCCCACTCCCGTAAACACGAAGCTCGTGGCTATGATTCACGAAATCGAAGAGGAAAAAAGAGAATCTTCCTCGGATAATCTTTCCGAATTCTGATATTTATGACACAAAAAGAGCAACTGCTTTTCGTAACAGTTGCTCTTGATTTTTTATCTCGGTGCATTGGTTTTCTCTATATCAAACCAGAATTCCACACCGTTTTCTCTGTTGATAACTCCGTATTTCTGTCCGTGGAGTTCCTGTAGCTTGGCTACTATGGAAAGGCCTAAGCCGAAGCGGCCCTCTGCACGGGAATGGGATTTGTCGGCACGGTAAAAGCTCTGCCAGATATTTTCGATGTCCGTACCCGGTATCTGCTTGCCCGTGTTGAAAACACTGATTCTGTAGCAGCTTCCCATATCCTTTGAGGTGATAAGGATTTCCTTTTCGTAATCAAGATGACTCAGGGCATTGGAGAGATAGTTGTTGAAAACATTTGACAAAAGCTCCGTATCACCGTAGCCGTAAATCTTTTCGTCGATTGTCAGTGATACCCTTGCATTTGCCTCCCTAATGCGGTGAGAGCGAAGGTCCACACAGTCCTTGATGAAAGAAGCAATATTGAAGGTTATCTTGTTCACTCTGTAGTTTTCCGTTCCGTACTGTAGATATTCCATCAGTCTGCAGACAAGATTGTTCATTTTATCTGACTCTTCAATAATGATGTCGCAGAATTCCTCCGTAGAGTCACAGCCTATACCGAACTTCATTCCTTCCGCATAGCCCTGGATAATGGATATGGGTGTTTTCAGCTCGTGGGAAACATTAGCCATAAAGGAGCGCATGGTTTTTTCCATTCTCCTTTTCATTTCGATGTCCATTTCAAGCCTTCTGTTTTCACTCTGCAGTTCACTCATAGCATTACTCAGCGAAGCGGAAAGACTGTTAATGTTTGCGCCGAGCTCGTGGATTTCCTTGATTTTAAAGGGAGGGCAGGTTTCACTGAAATCCATATTTATGATGCTTTTCGTTTTATCGTTGATAATGAGAAGGGGATTGATAACCGAATAAGCATAAATAAGCGCTATCGAAATAAGGATAAAACTCAGAATGAGAGTAGTCACGAAAAACGCCCAGCTGGCAGTCATGGCATTGGCTTTTACAGCATCGAGTGAGCGGTAAATTTCTATGCCGTTATTCTGACCGAAGAAAACACCGTAAACTATATATTCCGCCGAAGTATAATATTCCTGTCTTAACTCGAAATAGCTTCCGTCGGAAAGCTCCGTGTGGGATTTGATTTTCATTATACGGGGCTTAAGGTTTTCTTTGCTTTCCTTACTGTCAGGCTCGTAAACGATGTCGTTACTGTCTGTCGTGTAAAAGAGAGTTTCACGGGGAGAATATATCTCTATGTAAACATCTCTGTTTACCTCGATATCCGAGAGAATGCTTTTATAATCATCCTTTTTGAAATTCATTTCTGTTATTTGTTTTGATATGGCAATCATGCCTTGCTGTGTGGCATAAACATAAAGGTCATCCATAAAGGCGAACTGTACCACACTGGAAAAAAACAGACTGATGCAGAAAACCAGAATCACAACAAAGGATGTACGCCTTTTAAGCGGCGGTTTTCTTTTTCTTGCCTTCATTTAAAATTCCTCTATTTTATAGCCGATACCGTAAACTGTTTTAAGATGCATTGCACCCCAGTCACCGAGCTTTGTTCTCAGCCTTGCTACATGGGAGTCCACGGTGCGGATGTCACCGGTAAAATCATAGCCCCATACGCTGTCCAGAAGCTGCTCTCTGGAAAAGACTCTGCCGGGAGCCTCGAGGAATTTTTTGAGAATATTGTATTCCTTGAGAGTAAGGTCAACTTCCTTACCGTCAAGACGTACCTCGTGTGCATCATCATTGAAAATAAGATCGTTGAAGTTCTTTTCGTTGCTCGTAACGGATTTAGAACCGCTTCGTCTTAAAAGCGCCTCGACTCTTTTTACGAGAACTGAAGGGCTAAAGGGCTTTGTGACATAGTCATCTGCACCGGATTCATAGCCCATAAGCTCGTCGAATTCCTCACTTCTTGCAGTGAGAATGATTACGGGAAGATTGGATGTTTCTCTGATTTTCTTTGTGACCTCCCAGCCATTGAGACCCGGCATCATAATGTCCAGGATAATAAGACTGAGGCTGTCCTTATGCTTTTCGAAAAGAGCATAAGCCTCGTCACCGTCCTCGGCCTCTATAACATTGTAGCCTGCCTGCCTGAGGAAATCGCCCACAAGCCTTCTTATTCTTAATTCGTCATCAGCGATAATAATGTTTTCCATTAAAAGGTTCTCCTTTCATAATTTATTAATATTCTACCATAAAACTTCTTCTTTTACAATGCAGAAAATATCACGATTTGTTGAATTTTTTTTAACAAACGGGGCGAATTAAAGTTTTAGCCGTTATTTTATTGACACTTGGCAATAAATAGTATAAAATTATAATGTTAAATTTTGTTATAAAACAAGAAAGGTAAAGACATTCATGTGTCTGAGGAAGGAAATATGATTTATATCAACAAAGATAACGTATTCCATTTACAGAGCGAAAAAACCAGCTATGTATTCAGAGCACTTCCCACAGGTCAGCTCGAGGGTATGTACTACGGAAGAAAAGTGAGAAACAGTGACGATTTCACTTATCTTTACGACAAGCACGCTTCCGGTTACAGTAACTCTACTCCTTACTGTCAGGAGGATAAATCTCTTTCTCTCGACCATATCGCTCTCGAATACTCCGCTTACGGTAAGGGTGACTACCGTATTCCTGCTATGCAGCTTATGCCCGAGGACGGTATTTTTACCACTGATTTCAAATACAAATCCCACGCAGTAACCAAGGTTAAGCCCGAGCTTCACGGCCTTCCCTCCAGCTACGGTGACAGTGACACTCTTACTGTAGTTCTTGAGGATAAAGCACTCAAGGCGGAGCTTCACCTTTTCTACACTGTTTTCAGTGAATGTAATGTAATTACCAGAAGTGCCCGTCTTATCAATAAGGGTGACAGCACTATCAAAATCCACTCTCTTATGAGTATGCAGCTGGACCTTCAGAGAGGGGACTATGTAATGCTTTCCTTCGACGGCGCCTGGGCAAGAGAAAGATATAAGAACGAAAGACCTCTTGTTCCCGGTGTGTGTGAAATCGGCTCCATCGCAGGCTATTCCTCAAACCGTCACAATCCCTTCTTTGCTATCAGAGAAAAGGACGCCACCGAGCATAACGGTAACTGCTATGGCTTTAACCTTGTTTATTCAGGCAACCACACCGCCAGAGCAGAGGTTTCCACTCACGGTCTCGTAAGAATTCAGAACGGTATCAATCCCTTCGAATTCGAATGGCACTTAGGTGCAGGCGAGTCCTTCGACACTCCCGAAGCAGTTATGACCTTCAGTCACGAGGGCCTCAACGGTATGAGTCATAATATGCACGATTTCGTTAACGAGCATATCGTAAGAGGCTACTGGAAGGGTAAGGAGCGTCCCGTTCTCGTCAATAACTGGGAATGCACCACCTTCAGCTTTACTGAAAAGAAAATTCTCGAAATCGCCAAGGCTACAAAGAATATCGGCGCTGAAATGTTCGTACTTGACGACGGCTGGTTCGGTAAAAGAAATAACGACAAAGCAGGTCTTGGTGACTGGTATGTAAATATGAAAAAGCTTCCCAGCGGTATCGGCGGTCTTGCTAAGAAGGTCAACGATATGGGACTTAAATTCGGTCTGTGGGTAGAGCCTGAAATGGTTAACCCCGATTCCGACCTTTACCGTGAGCATCCCGACTGGGCTATGAGCACCGACAAGTATGAGCCTTCACAGGGCAGAAATCAGCTTACTCTTGACCTTACCAGAAGAGAAGTCCGTGAATATATCATCAATACTATGACCGATGTTTTCCGTTACGGTAACATCGAATACATCAAATGGGATAATAACCGTCAGTTCTCCGATGTATTCTCCCGTCAGAAGGGCGCCAAGAGCGGTGAATACTTCCACAGATTCATTTTAGGTCTCTACGAGATTTGGGATGCTCTTATCGGTCGCTTCCCCGAAATCCTCTTTGAAGCCTGCTCCAGCGGCGGTAACCGTTTTGACCTTGGTACCTTCTGCTATATGCCTCAGTGCTGGACAAGTGATAACACCGACGTTCTCGACCGTCTTTACATTCAGAGCGGTACATCCTACGGTTATCCTCAGTCTGTTACCACCATGCACGTTGCAGCATCCATGAGCTTTGCCAACTTCAGAGCACAGAGCATCGACCACCGTTTCAATGTTTCTGCCTTCGGTGTTCTCGGTTATGAGCTTGATGTTACTATGCTTTCTGACCTTGACAGAGCCAGAGTTAAAAAGCAGATTGAATTCTACAAAAAGCACAGAAAGCTTTTACAGTTCGGTGACTACTCACGTACAGGCGACATCACTGTAGATGATAAGGTAATGTGGCAGATTACTGCCAAGGATAAGAGCGAAGCTATGCTCGGTTACTTCGTTGACAGAGTAAGACCCAACTGGGGCAACGATGTTATCAAGTTCCATGACCTTAACGAGGACTTCACCTACGATATGAATGTCCGTACACAGATTCTCGAATTCAAAAACTTCGGCGAAATGATCAATGTTCCTCTGCCGAAGAAAATGGACCTTGAAGACGGTAAAATGTTCGACTTCCTTTGCAAAACCGTTAAACTTCGTAACGAGAAGGAAGATTATACCCTCGGCGGTGACGCTCTTATGAATTCAGGCTTCAAGCCTAAACAGCCCTTCAATTACAGCGGCTTCAATTTCTCGAATTCCAGAATGCTTTTCGACAACGATTCAAGAATGTATTATCTTAAGAAAACTGATAAATAAAAAGGACGGGGAAATTAATGTCTATACAGAATGAAATTAAAGTTCTTGCTAACCATTTCGCCATTGAGGGTGAACTGATTGATTTCAGCGTTTACACTGACGGCCACATCAATTCTACCTATCGTGCTGCTTTTGAAAACGGTGATAAGATTGAAAAGTACATCGTACAGGGTATTAATACTCATGTGTTTAAAAATCCAGACGAGCTTATGGAAAACATTGTCAATGTAACGAAATACCTTAAGGAAAAAATAGAAGAATCAGGCAAGGACAGTTCGAGAGAATGTCTCGAATTCCTTCAAGCAGATACAGGTAAGTATTATCTGTATTATGCAGAAAAATGCTGGAGAATTTACCGTTTCATCGATAAATCCTATACCATCAACTACATTAAAAACCGTAGCTTCTTCGAAAGTGCAGGTAAGGCCTTCGGCCGTTTCCAGAGAAACCTCAGCGGTTATCCTATGGAAACTCTTCATGAAACCATCAAGGATTTCCACAACACTCCCAAAAGAGTTGAAACTCTTGAGGCTTCTGTTGCCGCTGATGTAAAGGGCAGAGCAAAGGAAGTAGAGGCAGAAATAAAGTTCGCTCTCGACAGAAAAGAGGATGCTAAGATTCTTCTCGACCTTTATGAAGAAGGACTTATTCCTTTAAGAGTTACTCATAATGACACCAAGCTCAATAATGTTCTCTTTGACGAAGAAACAAACAAGGCTATCTGTGTTATTGACCTTGACACAATAATGCCCGGCTTCTCTCTTTACGATTTCGGCGATGCCATCCGTTTCGGCGGCAATACCACCAAAGAGGACGATGCCGACCTTGATAATGTCAATATTTCCGTTGAGCTTTTCAAAAGCTATGCACGAGGCTTCCTGAGCACCTGCGCCAAGGCTCTTACCAAGGCAGAGGTTGATCATCTCGCCTTCTCTGCTAAGCTGATGACCTACGAATGCGGCGTGCGTTTCCTCACTGACTATCTTGACGGCGATGTATATTTCAGAACGGAATATCCCGGACACAACCTCGTAAGAGCAAGAAATCAGTTTAAGCTCGTGGCAGAGATTGAAAACAATCTTGACAAGATGAATAAGATTGTCGAGGAAATTTATCTCGAAGCAGTTAAATAATTATTAAGAAGTCGTCTTTGGACGGCTTCTTGTTTTTAATATGATATATAAATATTTCATAAAATTTTACGAAAAGTATTTATTTTTCTGTGAATATGTGCTATAATATATACAAGAAAAGGAGCTTAATCTCTTTTTCAAGCACAGAAAGGAGCTGACGATATGAAAATTACAGTTATCGGCAGAAAATGCACACCCAGAGATTCATTCAAAGAAAGAGCCGAAAAAAGACTCAAAAAGGTTGAAAAGTTTTTCGGTGCCGAAGCAGAGGCAAAGATAACCGCAACTGTCGAAAAGAATGAGCAGATAGTTGAGGTTACCATTTACCACGACGGTATGATTTTCCGTTCTCAGGAAAGAGCCGTAAATATGAATGATGCCCTCGACAGATGTGCCGACTCTATCGTACGTCAAATCCGCAAAAACAAAACCAAGGTAGAAAAAAAGCTCCGCAGCGGTGCCTTTGAAGCCTATGAAGCCATTGACGTATTCGAGCCTGAGGACGACTATTCAGTTATCCGCTCCAAGGAAATTACCCTTAAGCCTCAGAGCGTAGAGGAAGCTATACTGCAGATGAATCTTCTCGATCATCAGTTTTATGTATTCCTCGACAGCACTACAGAAAAAATCTGCGTAGTTTATGCACGAAAAGACGGAGGCTACGGCTTAATTATTCCCGATGTTGATTGATTTATCTGAAAAGATGTGTTATAATCACCCTGCCGGCATATGTCGGCAGGGTATTTTTTTTCTTATGAAAGTAGGTTATTTATGAAAATAAATTTTGTTATTCCCTGTCTTCTCGGCCTCGAAAAGCTTATCGCCGATGAGATGAAGGATTTAGGTGCGGGAAATGTTATTTCCGAAAACGGCAGAGTGCTTTTTTCGGGCGATGAATATCTTTTAGCCAGAGCGAACATCTGCTCCCGCTATGCCGAAAGAATACAGATTTTAGTCGGTACATTTCAGGCGAAGACCTTCGAAGAGCTTTTTCAGGGCACCAAGGCTCTTCCTTGGGAAGAGTGGATAGGTGCTTATGACACCTTTCCTGTAAAGGGCTATTCTCTTAACTCCACACTTTTCAGTGTCAGCGACTGTCAGTCCATTATCAAAAAGGCTGTGGTTGAGAGATTAAAGAGCAAATACAATATCTCCTGGTTCGAGGAAACAGGACCTCTTTATCAGATTCAGTTTTCCATTATGAAGGATCAGGTAAGCCTTCTTATCGACACCTCGGGCTACGGCCTTCATAAAAGAGGCTACCGTCTCGAATCAAACGGCGCACCCATAAAGGAAACTCTTGCCGCTTCTCTCTGCTGTCTGTCGAGACTTCGCCCTTACCATACTCTTTACGACCCTATGTGCGGTTCCGGTACCATTCTTATAGAGGGTGCACTTCTTGCTAACAATATGGCACCCGGTATCAACCGTCATTTCACTGCTGAGAGATGGACAAATCTTCCCGAAAACATCTGGACAGAGGAAAGAGAAAGAGCAAAAAGCCTGGCCCTCACCGAAAGTCAGTTCGTAGCTTACGGCTCGGATATTGACGAAAAATCCCTTGAGCTCGCCCGTGCAAATGCCAAAAGAGCAGGCGTGGACAAGTTCATCACCTTTGAAAAATGCGATGTAAAGGATTTCACACCGAAAACCGAAAGAGGAACACTTATCTGTAACCCGCCCTACGGCGAAAGACTTTTAGACCTTAAGCAAGCAGAGGATTTATATAAATCTATGGGTAAATGCTTCAAACAGCAGAAGGGCTGGTCCTACAGCATTATCAGCCCCTCGGAGGATTTCGAAATCTTCTTCGGCAGAAAGGCTGACAAGAGAAGAAAGCTTTATAACGGTATGATTAAGTGTCAGCTTTATATGTATTTCAAATAAGATAAAAATAAAGGAACTGTTGCACTAAGCGCAGACCAAAAAGTAAAACAAAAACAGATATGTAAAAGTTACTCTTAACTGAAACATATCTGTTTTAATTTTTATAAATCAGAATTATTTTTGTTGCACAGAAAAATATTTTGCTTTTTGGTCTGCGCTTACTGCAACAGCCCCTTCTTTCTATTATGACTTTTTCGGTGTAATCTCATTAATCAGCGTAAACCCTAAAATCATCGCACCACCTATAATCTGCGAAACCGTCATAGCCTCATTCAGCACCGTCACGGAAATGAGTACCGCAACCAAAGGGTCAATATAACTGAGGATGGCGGCCTTTTGTCCCGGAAGCTCTTTCAGTGAAGAGAAGTAGAGGCAGTAGGTGACACCTGTATGTATAAGACCGATAATGAGAAGGTTTGTCCAGCCTTTGCCGTCGAGAGAACCGAGGGTAAATCCACCCGTGAAAAGAACATAGGGGAGGAGAACTGATATAGCAGAAAGGAACTGCAGAAAGGTTCGGTGGATCCCCTCCACGTTTTTAATGAACTTATTCAGCAGTATAACCGTGGCATAAAAGCAGGCGGCACCGAGTCCGAAAAGAATACCCACTATATCCTTGCCGCTTCCCGATGTACCTATGCCCGTAATCAGCACAAGTCCCACCGTAGACATTACGAAGCATAAAATCTGCTTTGCGCTGAGTTTTTCCTTAAAAAGGAAGGGACATACAGCAGTAACGATAACGGGAGCAAAGTAATAGCTTAAGGTTGCCACAGAAACAGAGGTATATTTGTATGCCTCGAAAAGTAAAATCCAGTTGATGCCCATAGCCACACCCGAGGCTAAAAGTAGTGGAATCTCTTTTTTTATTTTTGCGTAGGGTATTTTCTGTCTTGTTACAAATAAAAAGAGACCGAGTAAAAGAGCCGCTAAAACAGCACGGTACAGTGCAAGCTCTCCCGAGGAGACGGGGATATTTCTTACGAAAACACCTATGGTGCCGAAGGTAGCCATAGATATAATAAACATCAGTCGCGGATTCATCAGCTTTTTCATAAAACTTCCTCACAGTCAGTGAATGATAAAAGTATTATATCACCGTTTACCTTCTCGGTCAACCGTGCACTCATAATATATTATCCACAGAAATTTTCTGTCGTCTGAGTATAGTTTCGAGTCCCGTACGGCATTCCTCTATAACTATCACCGCTTCCTCCTTCATATCCGACATAATATATTTTTTTATACTGCCCAGAGAAAGGTCCAGCTCGTCGATAAGTGCAGTTTCCGAAACTGAACTGAAGAACTTTTCCGCTCTGTCCCATTCATCTTCGAGTCTGCCGATGCATTTAACAGCCTTCTCTTTGTCGGCTGTATTGATTGAATATTCGGTTTCGTTCAGAAGGCTCATAAGCAAATCTGTTTTCTTTTCCGTGGCGATACTGCTGTAAACGCAGATACCTATGCAGACAAATATAAGCGCGAAGGCAGAAATAATTCTTTTCATTTGCTTTTTTCCTTTCTGACGATGTAGTATTTTCCGCCCTTTTCGGCAGTCATAAGCATAATATCTTCAAGCCTGATTTGTTCTTTTTTCAGTATGGTGTCGAGGCGTTTTTCTGTCATAGCGCATACATCAAGCTCGCTTCTGACTATCTTGCCGTCACTCACCACGAGACAGGGCAGTTCACAGGCCGAGGTTTTGATATCTGTGTCAGAAATGGTAACGGGTCGGAATTTGTTTTTCAGAAGAACACTTATGGAGCCGTTGGTTTCGATGTAAGCAAACTGTACCTGACTTATGTCGAAAATGTCCTTAAGCCGTAGTGCTTCAAGTAAGTCCTCTACGCTGTAGCGGACATTTTTCAGTTCACTCTGAACGAGCTTTCCCTCTCTGATGATAAGTATCGGGTTGCCCTGAATAAGATTACGGAAGCTCTTTATTTTCATACCCACCACCGAGCAGAGAATTTCAAGAGCGATGAGCAGAAAAATAATCGAAAGTATGCTTAAAAGCGGAATTTCCAAACTTTCAAAGGGCATAGACGCCACCTGCGAAAGGAGAATGGTGACAACGAGTTCAGCAGGCTGAAGTTCACCTATCTGCCTTTTACCCATAAGTCTCACGGCGAAAATAACCGTTACATAAATTATGATACCTCTTATGAGCATATTAACCACATAAATCACCTCAGAGAGAGTATGGCACATTTTAGGACAGGATAAACGGTAAAAAAACTATTGACAAACTTTAAACTAAATGTTAACATAAGTTGCTAGTTAAAATACGGAGGTAAAACTATGAAAAACTTTAATAGAATAACAGCCATTCTCCTCACATTTGTCCTTCTTTCAGGTTCTTTTGTGTGTTTTGCGGCTGACAGCGGAAAACAGTATCACAACTATGAAAAAGTTCTCCTTTTAGGTGACAGCGAGGCCAGCGGATTCACCGATTACGGCGACGAGATGAGTGAGTTTACCCGTGTGGACGATTCCTATGCCGCCTATGTGGCAGATACTCTCGGTGCAGAGCTTATTCCTATGGCTTGCCCCGGCTTCAGAACTATCGAGCTTCGTTATATGCTCGACGACAGCTACAGACCCGACGACAAATATCTCTTCACACAGGTTCCCCGTACACCCAAGGAGGAAATCCTCTTAAAGACTCCTCAGCTCCGTCAGGCTATCGAAGAGACAGACCTCGTATTAATCGGTATCGGCGGTAATGACTGGGGCGCATATCTCGGCTGGGTTATGGCTGATGTTCAGCTCGAAAATAATCTTCCCGAGGAATTCAAGGCAGAACTCAGAGAGCTTCTCACTAATGCAACCTTTGAGGACGGTATTATTTCAAAGATTATTGAGCTTGCAGACTATCTCAATGCTCTCGATGACCTGGCTGCCGCTCTTCCTGAGGCTATGACCTATGCCTTCGGCAACTTAAGAGAAAACTGGAACTATATCATCGAATATATCTACGAAAACAATCCCGATGTGACCTTAATGGCTATCGGTATGTTTCCTACATACTATCAGACTCCCGAGGGTGAGCCCGATAATATCGCACAGCCCAACGACCTTAAAATGATGGTAGAAGATGCTATTATCGATTACGGTAATAAGCATATGCTCGACAATCAGGAAAAGTACGGCTACATTTATGTCGATACCCACGGCACTGTCGTTGAGATTTCACATCCCACCGTTGCAGGCCACAGACACATTACCGAAAGAATCCTCGAAGCTCTTCCCGATGCAAGATTCCCTTATACGGATGTTCCCGTGGGTTCAGCAGAATACAAAGCTGTGGAATATATGTGCCTTAACGGACTTATGACAGGTATTGATGCCACTTCTTTCGGCGGTGATGAAAAAATCACCAAGGCAGAACTTTCCGAGGTGCTAAATAAAGTTACGGGCACTTACGAAATAAGCGACAGCACAGCAGGTGTTACCAATCTTAAGCTGAACTCTGAATTATACAAGCTTTCAGTCAAGACAGGCTTTACCGATTTCTTTAAGTATCTTATCGGAACGGTTAAAATGATTTTCTCAGGTAAAGGCTTTAAGAATGTTACCAGAGCTGAAGCGGCACTTGAGATTTACAATACTTTAATTAAATAACTGAATAAACAGTAACAGGGAATGACCGAAATCATTCCCTGTATTTTTATTATCTTTATTTACGGCTGACAGTATGCGCACGCCTTATATTTCGCCTTTAATGCATCCTTAAGCGATATCGCCATTTTCTTTTCACTGAGATAATCGCATCCGTCCAGATGATACTTTTTACCCGACGGTGTTACATAAACAGTTCTTTCTTCTTCGTTCTTTTCCGTGGTCACATCGTGAATAACCACAGGCTCCGCCTCACGGATAGTATCGAGCTTCAGCTCTGTTTTCAGATATAATGCCAAAAATGTACCGAGAAAGGCTATGGCGATTACTATGTAAAGAAAATTTTGTGATTTAATAAACCTTTTCATTATGTCACCTTAAAATATAAACTGTACCATAATCATATAGCTGATAGTTCCTGCGGCAATGGAAATGAGCATCTGCCTTTTCCATAAGTGTGCCGCAGAGGTAATAACTATGGCGATAAGCTCGGGTATGCCGTGGCTGCCGTCAAGTATGCTGACGTTTTTCAGTGCATAGATAACCAGAAAGCCGAAAACGGCAGGGGGTAATACCTTGCCCAGATAATGGATAAATGGAGGCGTAGGCTTGTTGTCGGGGAAGAGAACAAAGGGGAGAAAGCGCATTATAACCGTGGCAAGGACCATAACGGCTATGGTGATAATTTTCTGATTTGTACTCATTATTCCTCACCGACCTTTCTCTCTAAATGCTTTTTCGAAAGAGTAAGAACTGCGAAAATTCCAATCATCGAGGGGATTATAAAGTTATCTGCACCGAAAATCAGCAGACTTATGATGGATGCACCGAGACCGATAAAGGCACTCAGGTGGTTTTTGTCCTTTTTCCACTGCTCTATAAAGATAACCACGAACATCGATGTCATAACGAATTCGATACCCTCAGTGCTGAACTTTATCATCGTACCGAAAATCGCACCCACCGTGGAGCCGAAAATCCAGTAAATCTGATTGAAAAGAGTGACGAAGAACATAAACCAGCCTCTGTCCACATCGGCGGGAGGCTGTGCCGAATAGTTAATGGAAAAGGTTTCGTCTACCATACCGAATATCATATATATTTTCTTGAGCCCCAGACCCTTATAAATTTCCAGCATAGATATACCGTAAAATATATGTCTTGCACAGAGAATGAAGGTGATAATGAAAGCATTCACAGGGTCGAAGGCGGCAGTCAGCAGACTTACACCGACTATCTGTGTAGAGCCGCCGAAAAGGAAAATGCACATAAAAAAGGTGTAGAGAGGATGGAGTCCGTTTACACTCATACAGATGCCGTAGGTGAGACCTAAAAATCCGTAGCCTGCCAGTATGGGCAGAGAGTGGGGGAAAGCCACGTAAGCGGCACGCTTTAAGGTTTTCAGTTTTTCTGCGGTCAGTTTTTTCACCACAGTGTCACACTTCCTTTGCTTTATTATCCAAAGCTCATTATAGTCCTTTACAGCAGAGTTAAAATTATAATAAAGAAAAATAGACAATAATATTTTTCTTTGTAAACGGTGTAAATTTTAATAAATCTGTGTTATTATGTATACGGTGATTAAAATGAAAAAGGATAAAAAGACTCTTGTCAGCTGTGTTCTTGCTCTCGTCGGAGCAGTTATGATGGCCTTCGGCGTGGCAGGCGGGGAGCACAGAGAGGTTTTCGAAAAGGCAGTAAGAATTTGTCTGGAGTGTATCGGAATTGGATAAGAAAAGAAAAAAGTTTGACCTGCGCCTCATTTTTCAGGGCGTGTGGGCATTTATAACCAACAGCTACCTGAAAGGCTTTGTTCAGGGTAAAATTTATCAGGGAAAGCTGAAAAGCATCTGTCTTCCCGGACTCAACTGTTACTCTTGCCCCGGGGCTCTCGGCTCCTGTCCGGTAGGTGCTTTGCAGTCCTCCTTTTCTGCCCGCGGAAACAAGATAAGCCTTTATGTGTCGGGTTTCCTCATTTTCATCGGAGCACTTATGGGAAGATATGTCTGCGGATGGCTCTGCCCCTTCGGACTTATTCAGGATTTACTGAATAAAATACCCTTTCCGAAAAAGCTCCGTACCTTTAAGGGGGATAAGCTTTTAAGAAAGCTGAAATATGTAATTCTACTCGTTTTTGTTATTCTTCTTCCTATGGTGGCTATGGATGTGACAGGACTCGGCGACCCCTGGTTTTGCAAATACATCTGTCCCGCGGGAACACTTGAGGGGGGAGTGCCCTTAGTTCTTCTTAACAGCGCCTTAAGAGAAACCGTCGGCTTTCTTTACACCTGGAAAATACTTATTTTAGCCGTTACGGTATTCCTGTCGATAATTATTTACAGACCCTTCTGTAAATATATCTGCCCGCTTGGAGCTGTCTATTCTTTCTTTAACAAGGTGTCGGTTTTAAAAATCACTCTTGATAAAGAAAAATGCGTCGGCTGTGATAAGTGTGAAAGAGTCTGCAAAATGAATGTGAATCCTTCTCAGACTCCAGACAGCGCTGAGTGTATCCGATGCAGAGAGTGTATATCCGCCTGTCCCACGGGCGCACTTAAGGATAACTTTTCCTGTATTTCTTGCCTTAAAAAATCAGAGGTTAAGATGAAAGAGGAATGATTTTGTCGCTTTTCTGTCGAAAAGGGTGAAAACTGACGAAAAAAACTTTATAAAAACTTTATAAAAATTTGAAAATACCATTGTTTTATTATTAAAAATGTTATATAATGGCTTTTATAATATTAAAAGATTGGAGGGTTCAGAAATGAGCGACAAAACAATACAATTCAAACTTACGGTGGGTACTCCCGAAGAAATGAAGGAAGTTATGAACACAGTCTATTCTGCTCTTAAGGAAAAAGGCTATAACCCCATCAACCAGCTTGTCGGTTATATTCTTTCAGAGGACCCGACTTACATCACCACACACAATAACGCCCGTAGTCTTATCAGAAGAATAGACAGAGACGAGCTTTTACAGGAGCTTTTGAAAAATTATCTCAAGGGCTGAACACAGGAGGTAAAAAATGGCAGCTAAAAAGAAAAACGAATTTCTCACATATAAAGACAAACCCCTCGTAAGAAAGGGTAACACTCTTTACTACGGTAATATGAGTGACAAGTTTGTAGTTATGTTCCAGATTTTAAGCACAAAGGATGTTGACGGCTTAGCAGTGGCAGACAAGGTTTCCGTTCAGCTTATCAACACCGACCCGGACGTAAGACCTCACGACAGAATCGCACAGAAGACTGAAAAGAAAGGTCTTTACGCCGCTATGGACATCGGCAGAATCTGGCTTGAAAGAGCCCTCGCCGAATAAGAAAAAAAGAAAGAGCTGTTGTCATAATGGCAACAGCCTTTTTAATAACCGCACGTGGCGCAGCCGGATAACGCAGCAGATTCCGATTCTGAAGAACGGGGGTTCGAATCCCTTCGTGCGGGCCAAAAAAATAATAACGGTGCCGATAGGTGCCGTTGTTATTTTTTTCGTTACAATCAACCGAAGGGATTCGAACAAGGAGGGAGCGAAGCGGAAGAAAACAGTCCAGTGGACTGTTTTCGCCGACGTGGCAACGAGCGGAGCGAGGCGATAGTGCGGCAGCACGGGAAAAAATCCCTTCGTGCGGGCCAAAAAATTCGACAAGTTTCGACTTGTCGAATTTTTTTATCCATTGCGAAAGCAATGGCATATCATCACGCGTCAGCGTGTATATCATCGCCGTAGGCGTATATCATCACCGAAGGTGCATAAGCTTTCGCAATGATGATATGCAATTCCTTTGGAATTGATGATATACAAGGCTTCGCCTTGATCATGTGTGCCTTACGGCAAACGGATTGACTTTGTATGTATAATAAGTTATAATATATCAGGTGGTGATATTTCATGAAAAAGTTTGAAATTAATGAATTAATAAATATGGCTGTAAAGTCAGAAGCGTTATGCAGAATATTTTTTAAATATGATAATGATTACAGTTATCTTTTTCCTCTGATGACAAGTGAAAAACTCTTCCTTTCAGCTAATGAAGATTATTTTATTTTAGACGGATTTACTGTAAGACGTTTTTGTGATGTTAAAAAAGTAGAAATTAAAAATGATAAATGCGTTGAAATTATAAAACGCGAAGGTGTTTTAGATGATATAAAAGTGCCGGAAATAGATATCACAGATTGGTATAGTGTGTTTTTATCACTTTCAAAATTGAATATAAACATAATTGTAGAAAAAGAAAACCTGAATGATGACGAATGTGAATTTGCGATAGGAAAAATTGTAAAAGTGCTTAAAACTAAAGTTGTTTTTAAGCATTTTGATGCTGATGGTATCTGGCAAGAAGATTGTTATGAGATTCCTTATTCTCAGATTACTTCGATTACATTTGCGTCTCGTTATGTCGATACTTTTTCTAAATATGTGTAAATTAATAAATGAATTGCGATAGTTTTAGAAAATGATTATTTGGATAATTTTTGATTTTCATAAGCTAAAAATATCTTAAAATTATGTTGTTGCTAATTTGAGCTGTAAACACAAAAAATCCAAGTCCTCGGACTTGGATTTTTCATTTATGCGCGCAGGACATAACTTCATTTTGCGGACATAAACGAACGAAGTTGCCTTACGGTAAATGAAGTGGCTACGCTATGAAGTGTGCCTTACGGCGCAATGAAGTTGCCATACGGGCAACGGATTATTCCGCACCCGATGCAATATTGACAAGGATTTGAGACTATGTTATCATTTGCTTAACGAATGTTATACGAAAGGCGGTTGGTTTATGGGGTATGAAGGTTCGTGGAGCGGTATGCGCAAATATCTTGAAAAAGAAATGCTTGCTGAAAGTTTAAAAGGCAAGGTAAGATACGGTTGCACAAAATATATTTGTATGGAAGGCTCTAAGATATTTGAGGTGTGTATCGATGATAAACAAGTTAAGCGTTTTTCATGGGAAACACTTCAAACACATCTTAAAGAAAATGGGTATAATGAGTTTGAAAGATCGTGGTGCCAGATGTGGTATTATGTAAGAGATAACTCAGTTGCATCTCGTGATGTATATGTCGATATCGACTTTTGTAATGCCCTCACAGAATACCGCAATCAGCAGATAAAAACTAGTCTGCAGTCCGATAACCCTATTGTGAGAATGTTCGCAATTCTCGACCGCCGAGTAGGTAAGCGTACGCTTGAAAAGTTAAAAGATACTTTAGACGAACAGCCTGAGTGGCTGAAACAGTTTTATCTTTTAAGATTTGAAGCAGAAAATATAAAATAATGCCGTAAATCCTGTTCATAAAGAATAGGATTTTTCATTTTTAGAGTATCTTTTTGTTGAAAATTGTGTCTGTTTTTGTTATAATATTTTTTAATAAAGCACAAGGAGATGTGTATATGGAAAACAAAGCGACGATAATTGCTCTCTCAGGCAAAGGAGGGGTGGGCAAGACCTCGATTTCTGCGGCTATTGTAAAGCTTCTCGTGGAGGCTTATACCGATAAAAAAATTCTTGCCATTGATGCGGACCCTGCCGTAGGTCTTTCAACTGCTCTCGGAATTGAAGTTGAAACTACCATTGACGATATCCGTAAAGAAATTGTCTCAACTGTCGAAGACGGTAATACTAAGGCGGCTATCGAACTTTTAGGTGATGCAAGATATAAAATTTTTGACGCACTCGTTGAAACTGACGGCTTTGCTTTTATTGCTGTGGGCAGACCCGAAAGTGCAGGCTGCTACTGTAAAATCAATGCTTATCTTAAAGAGGTCATCAGCCTTCTTTCTGCTGATTTTGATTATGTTGTTATTGACGGTGAGGCGGGCGTTGAGCAGATTAACCGCAGAGTTATGGAAAAGGTTACACATCTTCTTCTTATCACCGATGCGAGTAAAAAGGGCACACAGGTTATTTCTA
>JAZNMU010000090.1:0-11255 GCA_045579865.1 Acutalibacteraceae bacterium | reverse complement strand
TGACAGAAGAAACGGCAGTTTACACCTGTCACGTCATAGCCTTCTCTTTTCAGCATAAGAGCAGAAATGGCGCTGTCCACACCTCCGCTCATACCTACCATTACTTTTTTAGCCATAAAAATACCCCCGCAAAATATAATCTTACTTGATTATATTAGTTGCAGGGATGAAAGTCAAGTGGTTTAAAAATCCAGTCCCTCGTCTGTCAGATTTTCCGCATTGACATAAGGAAGTACCACGGTAAAATCCGTGTACTCAGGTACACTTTTAGCTGTTATGGTGCCGCCGTGAAGCTCGGTTATCTGCTTTGCTATGGCAAGTCCCAGACCTGAGCCGCCTGTGGAGGAGTTTCGGGAGGAGTCCATACGGTAAAACTTTTCGAAAAGTCTGTCAAGCTTTTCCTGTGGGATTTCGTCGCATTGGTTGCGGAATTTTATGATTACACGGTTCCTTCTTACTCTTGCGCCGATTTTTATTGCCGTACCCTCATAGGAGTAGTTAACGGCATTTTTGAAAAGATTGTCGAAAACTCGTGCTATCTTGTCCGCATCGGCAAACATAATGATGTGTTCGGGTATGTCAATGGTTGCCGTTAGATTCTTTTCCGACAGCATGGGATAAAATTCGTCAGCCATCTGCTCGAGCATCATATTCAGGTCTATGCGGTTTCTTTCGAGAGTGACGGAGTTGATGCTGAAGCGTGTAATTTCGAAAAACTCGTTTATAAGCTGTTCAAGTCTGTATGCCTTGTCCAGAGAAATGCCTACGAATTTCGCTCTCTGCTCGGGTGTGAGTTCTCTCGCTTCATCGAGCAGAGTGAGATAACCGATAACACTCGTCAGCGGTGTTTTCAGGTCGTGGGCAAGATACATAACAAGGTCATCCTTTTTCTTTTCCGCTTCAATGGCCTTTCTGCGGCTTTCCACTACCTTAAGGTGAATATCGCTGAGTTTGAGTTCTACCTCAGAATAGCTTTTCGGAAAGGATAAAATCTGTGCATCCTCTTTTACGAAGGCGTTTATGCTTTTATATACTCTGCCGAAGTTAATGAGAGTGGAGAAGGAGTAAATAACACTGTTTATGAACACTATGCACAGGAATGCAGGGAAAAGGAGTACATAGCTGTTTCGGAATATGTAGTCTGCCCAGCGTGAATTGAGAAGGGCATCAAGGAATACATATATGCTGTTTGAAAATTCGTAGGACTGTCTGGCATAAAGATAGCAGATAACGTATGCCACCGCCGCTATTGCGAAGCATATAATGTTCCATTTCAGAAAGGATATGAGAATCAGCCTTATGACGCTGTCTGCACCTTTTTTCTTCCTTTTAATTTTAATCGGATTTTTCAATTCTGTAGCCAACTCCCCATACAGTTTTTATGAATTTCGGATTGCGCGGTTTTTCCTTGAGCTTTTCACGTATCCTTCTTATATGTACCATAACCGTGTTATTACTGTCAAGATAGTCCTCGCCCCACACCTTTTCGAAAACTTCCTTAGTTGAAACTACCTTGCCGGCATTTTCCATAAGAAGACGTAGAATTTTAAACTCGATGGGTGTAAGAATTATTTCTTCACCGTAAAGGGTACAGGAGTGAGTGGAGATATTGAGCTCGAGGCCTGAAATTTCCAGTGTGTCCCTTTTTCCCGGATTATCGTTATACTGCCTGAAGCGTCTTATTTGTGCCTTTATTCTTGCCGTAAGCTCGAGGGGATTGAAGGGCTTGGTAACATAGTCGTCGGCACCGAGGGAAAGACCTGATATCCTGTCGGTGTAATCTGTTTTAGCCGTGAGCATAATTATGGGATAGGTGTGGTTTTTCCTGATTTCTCTGCAGAGGGTAAAGCCGTCAATGTCACCGAGCATAACATCCAGTACCGCCAGGTCGAAAACCTCATTTCTGATAAGTTCAAGTGCTGTTTTTCCGTCAAAGGCTTTTACGGTTTCGTAGCCCTCATTCTGTAAGTACACGCCGACCAGGTCGGCAATTTCTTTTTCGTCGTCTACTATAAGTATTCTCATTAAAATGTCCTCTTTTTTTACTGATAAAGTTGTCATTTGAGAAATTGACTGTTTTTAGTATACCACATTTTGTAAGGAGTTGGAATATGTTAATTCTTAAGATTATCTTAAGTTTTTGCAGTACACTGTTATTTAATAAAAAATAATCGCTCAACATCTTTATTTTTTCGGAAAGATATATTATTATATATAATGAGTAATTATACAAATTCCGAGGAAGGTGAAAGAAATGGAAAAAATACTTATAGTAGACGATGAAATTTCTATCGCAGAACTTATCTCTGATGCTCTCGAGGATGAGGGCTTTGAAACGGTGATAAAAACCGATGGCAGGAGTGCTTATGAGTATATTAATGAGAATAAGGATGAAATTTCTCTTATAACTCTTGATATTATGATGCCTGAAATATCGGGTGTTGACCTTTGCAAATTCATCAGAGGTACCGTCGAATGTCCGATTATTTTCGTTTCCGCTAAGGGTAAAACCCTCGATAAGGTGCTCGGTCTCGAAATCGGTGCCGATGATTATATTGCCAAGCCTTTTGTGGTAGAAGAATTTGTGGCGAGAGTAAAGGCGCATCTGAGAAGAGAGCAAAGACATTCGTCCGTAATTTATGACGATATCATAAAGGTGGGGGATATCGAAATTAACACCTCTTCTCTGACCGTAAGCAAAAAAGGAGAAAATATAGCCCTTTCCACCCGTGAATTCCAGCTTTTGCAGTATCTTATGGAAAATGCCGGTAAGGTGCTTACCCGTGAGCAGATTTTTGCCCACGTGTGGGATACGGAATTCGGAGATATAGGCACCGTAGCCGTAAATATCAAAAGCGTAAGAGATAAAATAGACCCGGAAAACGAGTATATAAAGACTGTTTGGGGTGTCGGATATAAATTCGTAAAGATTATAAGATAAATCGGTTAAAAAGGTGAAGGAAAATGCACAGTAGGAAGGGCAATTTTGTTACAATTATACTGCTTATAGTTGTTATTGCAGGCTTCGGTTATCTCTATAATGCTTCTGTAAGGGCTACGCTCAGCGATGCTGCCGTCAATGCCAAGGAAGTGCTGGCAGAGTATAACACCGAAATAATAGATGCTCTTATCAGGGAGCCTTCCGTTGATACCTGGGATGGTATTGTAAATGAATATGACGAAATTATCGTTACCGTCGAGGATAGCAATAATAACGAAATAGCACAGAGTAAGGAAAACACCTGGTCTGCCCTGGATGTGAAGGTGCGTACACCCTTCGAATATAAGGGGAAGGCCTACCTGCTTATTTCCTCAGTTTATCTGTTGGAGGACTATGTGGCTGACGTGAGGGCGAGAACTAAGTTTATTCTCATAGAGATGTTCATTCTTTTCTATTCCCTGGCACTTATGGTTTTCATAACCTATACTCTTGTTTTACGCCCGTTCAGAAAGCTTTATAAAGCCATAGAGGAATACGACAAGACAGGCGAATTCGAAAAAAAGAAAATCAAAGGCTATGCAGGTAAGGTTTACCGCCGTTTTGTATCCATGACTGAAAATCTTGAAGCCAATCAGCGTAACCAGAAGAGAATCATTGCTTCCATATCTCACGATATTAAAACTCCGCTGACATCTATTTTGGGTTATGCGGAAATACTGCAGAAGGATACCATATCCGAGGAAAGAAGAAAGCGTTATCTTAACACGATTTATGAAAAAAGCACAGAAATCAAAGAACTGGTCAATGAGTTTGACGAGTATCTGAGTCTTAATCAAAAACAGCAGACCAAAAGAGTCGGCTCATCTGCTCAAAAAATTGCCGACGCTATAAAGAACGACTACGGAAATGACCTTGAATATGTCGGAGTCACTCTTTCGGTAAACAACTATGCCGATGATGCCGAAGTGGAAATTGACAAAATGAAATTCAAAAGGGTTTTCGGAAATATTTTCGCAAACTCAGTCAAGCATTTCAAGGAAAAAGAAAAGATTATCCGTGTGGACATATATGCGGATAAGGATAGTGTGTATTTTCATATCAACGATAACGGTGAGGGTGTACCCGAGGAAAATCTGGAGCTTATTTTCGAACCGCTTTATACCTCCGATGAGGGAAGAAAGCTGGCAGGTCTCGGGCTTTCCATCTGCCGTGAAATAATCGATATTCATTCAGGAATAATTTACGCTCAGAAAAGCGATCTCGGCGGTCTCGAGGTAGTAATAGAGCTTGACAGGAAAAAATAAAGAGGGATACTATGGCAATCAAAAAAAACGATGAAATACGACTTAAGATAACCACTCTCACCTCACACGGTAGCGGACTTGGCAGATTCAATGATATGGCGGGTTTTGTGGAGGGCAGTGCCGTCGGTGATGATCTGCTGGTTCATATAATCAAGGTAAAGAAAAACTATGCCGTGGGCATAATAAAAAAAATATATAAAGGTTCTCCCGACAGAATTGAAGCCGACTGTGAGGCCTTCGGAAAATGCGGTGGCTGCAGCTACCGTCACATTTCTTATGCGGCAGAAAAAAGAGAAAAACAGCAGTCTGTCACCGATGCTATGAACCGTATCGGCGGTATAGACATAAAGGCAGAGAGCATTTATACCATAGGAAATCCCTGCCGTTACCGTAATAAGGCACAGATACCCGTAGGTCTTGACAGAGAAGGAAACCTTATAACAGGCTTTTACTCCAAACGCAGTCACCGCATAATTCCCTGCGACGACTGCCTTTTACAGATGCCCGATTTTAAAGATATTGTTCTTGCTGTCAGGAAGTATATTTTTGAAAATCCTGTTTCCGTGTATAACGAAGAGACAGGCGAGGGTCTTGTCAGACACATTTATTTAAGACAGGGAAGAAAGACAGGTCAGATTATGGTCTGTCTTGTCATTAACGGCGACACTCTGCCGAAAAAGGACAGATTTATTGAGACTGTTACGGAGGTTAATGAAAACATAAAGTCTGTCGTTCTGAATATCAATAAAGAGGATACCAATGTAGTTCTCGGTGAAAAATGCATTACCCTGTGGGGTGAGGATTTCATCGAGGACGAGCTCTGCGGTCTTACCTTCAGAATTTCACCCCTTTCCTTTTATCAGGTAAATCCCGAAGGCACGGAAATCCTTTACGGTAAGGCGAGGGAATATGCCGCTCTTAAGGGCGGTGAGACTCTTCTCGACCTTTACTGCGGTACGGGTACCATTGGTCTTACCATGGCCAAGGACTGTAAGTCGCTTATAGGTGTGGAGATTATACCTCAGGCTATCGAAAACGCGAAGAAGAACGCCGCTCTTAACGGCATAGAAAAAGCCCGCTTCATCTGTGACGATGCATCAGGAGCAGCTAAGACTCTTTTTGATGAGGGCATAAGGCCTGACGTTATTATTCTCGACCCGCCGAGAAAGGGCTGCAGTGCTGATGTAATCGACACAGTGGTGAATATGTCACCCGAGAGAGTGGTTTATGTTTCCTGTGATCCTGCCACTCTGGCCAGGGACTGCCGTATTTTTGAGGACAAAGGATATAAGGTGACAGAGCTTTGTGCCGTGGATATGTTTCCGAGGACGGTGCATACAGAATCCGTAGCCAAGCTTGAAAGGAAATAAAAAATAGGACAGAAAAAACTACTCAGCACATTACACATATTATCTGTACTGTTTCTCACAGGCTGCATGAAAACTCCTGAAACTGAAGTCGAGGAAGCTTTCCTTTCCGAGCTTCTTACCTGCAGAGGCGGAGCGGTACAGGCAGGCAAGATGTATTATAAACAAATTCTTAAAACTGAAGGATAATTAAAAATGATGAAAACACAAACGGGAAATCAAATGTTATTAGACCTTTCGCCACAGGTGAACGAATCGGCACTTTCGGTTACAAAGGTTAAAAGTGGACGCAATTACGGAATAGATTTTCTCAGGCTCGTATCAATGTTTTATGTTGTTGTATTGCATACTCTAAGGCAAGGCGGCATTTCAAACGCAGTTGAAGTCGGGTCATCGGAGTATATAGCAAATTGGTTTTTGCAGATAAGTGCCTTTTGTGCCGTAAATATTTTTGCTCTTATAAGCGGATATGTTTCTTATTCTGAAAAAGAAAAGTCTGTTAAATTTTCGAATTACTTCAATTTATGGTTTCAGGTTGTTTTTTACGGTTGCATTATTGGGGCGATAATGAATATTATCAATCCGGACAGTGTTACAAAATCGGATTATATTAAAATGTTTTTTCCTGTGTCCAATTCTCTGTATTGGTATTTTACTGCTTATACAGGTCTGTTCTTTATTTCACCCGTAATTAATGCAGGAATAAGGAACACCGATGAAAAAACTCTTAAAAGAATTTTTGTCTTTTTGATTGTTATTTTTTCGGTTGCGGAGATTATAACTAAAAAGCAGAAGCTTGACGGAGGTTATTCTTTTGCCTGGTTGCTTATTCTCTATACTTTGGGCGGAATTATGAGAAAATGCGACATCGGTAAAAAAATGAAAACCCTCTGGGGCTTTGCCGTAATTATTATTTTAAATGTGGCGGGCTTGCTTTGGAAGTTATACGGAACAGAGGCTTCTGTTTTTGGATTTAAGATAAATCAGGATACATTTATTCTGTACACATCGCCTTTGGTTTTAGGGACTGCAATAATGCACGTTATAGCATTTTCAAAAATCTCTTTTTCTAAAGCCTTTACAAAAATCATAGCATACGCTGCTCCCTGTTCTTTCGCCGTATATCTGATTAATACACAGTATTATATGTGGAATTATGTGCTTAAGGGTACATTTGCAGGTTTTGCTGAAAACAAATGGTATGTTATGGTGATGCTTGTGTTCGGTTTTTCCGTGGCCTTTGTGGTAGGTTCAGTTTTTATTGACCGAATCCGCATGCTGATTTTCAGACTTCTTCGTATTAATAAATTGTCAGGTATGATAGAAAAAGGGATCCAGAGGATGTTTGCCAAAGATAAACAATAAAAAAGGAGCTGTACACAATGAATAAGGGTATAACACGCAGAGAAAGAGAAGTTACGGATATGCAGGAGATTCTCTCCATTCTCGATAAAGCAAAGGTTTTACATTTAGGTCTCGTTGACGGAGATGAGCCCTATGTAGTGCCGATGAATTACGGATACATTATGGAGGACGGAAAGCTCACCGTTTATCTTCACGGAGCAAAAGTGGGCAGAAAGCTCGACCTTGTGAGAGTAAATCCGAAGGTGTTTTTCGAGCTTGATTGTGACATTGTTCCCTTCGAGGGCAAGACAGCTTGTAATTACGGCATTACCTACGCATCAGTTATGGGTAGAGGCAAGGCTGTCATAGTCGAAGATACCGAAGAGAAAATCAAAGGTCTTCAGGTGCTTATGAAAACCCAGACGGGCAGAGATTTCGACATCACGGATAAGATGGCGGGTATTGTTTCTGTTATAAGAATAGATGTTTCCGATTTCACTGCTAAGAAAAGACCTATGGGGTAATGCAGTTAGATTATGAACAGGACAGGGGGAGTTTTATGGATAAGGTAATGAGTAAGGAAAGAATATGCCTTTTTGATAATATAAAGTTCTTTTTAATCGCGACGGTCGTAGTGGGTCATATTATAGATTTCGCTACGGCTGAATCGGATGCATATAAAAGTATATTTCTGTTCATTTATTCTTTTCATATGCCTTTGTTTATATTTCTTTCAGGCTTGTTCAATAAAAACAGAAACACCAAAAAGAAGGTTATAAGCTTTGTATTTCTGGGGTTTGCCATAAAAATGCTGTTATCCTTGGCGCAACTGTTGATTAACGGCAAAGTATCATTCAGATTGCTCGCTGACGGAGGCTTGCCGTGGTTTATGTTTGTTATGGGAGCATATTATCTTATATCTTATATTTTGCGTGGGACGGACAAAAGACTTGTACTGGTTATGGCTGTTCTTTTGGCGTGTTTCGTGGGATATGACAGCAGTATCGGAGATTATTTATATATTTCAAGAACAATAGTTTTTTATCCGTTTTTTGTTCTCGGTGAGATGATGTCTTCTCAGAAAATTACGGAAATGAACAGCAAAAAAATCCTCAAGGTTGTCAGTGCGGTTGTGCTGATTATGTGGGGAGCTGTTTGCCTGTTCCGTCTGGAGGATGTATATTTGCTGCGTGCACTGTTTTCGGGAAGAAATTCCTTTGCTGTTAATATTGCCTTTGAAAAATGGGGTATGCTGTACCGTTTGGGGTCTTATGTAATTACTGCAGTGGTTTCATTTTGTGTAATTTGTCTTATGCCCTCACGGAAGCTTCCTCTGATAAGTAATTTCGGAGCAAGAACAATACAGGTTTATTTTTGGCATTGGCCTGTTCTTCTTATTATGGAGAAAGCAGGTATCCTCGACTATATGTTCAGTACACCTATGGGTAAAGTTACGGCAATGCTTACAGGTATTGTGATAACATTTATTTTAAGCCTGAAGCTCTTTGCCTTTCCATCGGACAATATACTCAACGCACGCAAAAAAGATAAATAACAACAAAAAAGGCTGTTGCGCTGTGTGACAGCCTTTTCTTACGAAATTCTTAAGATTTACTGAAGAGAATCTTACTTGTGTTGCCTTGCTGATGTTTTTGGTTTATAGTGGTTACAGAGGTGATTGCTATGAAGAAAAAGATAAGGAAAAAGAGAGAAATAAACCGTTTTCGAAATCTTGTTCTAATATTTCTTACAGCGTTTATTCTGACAGCGGCAGGGGATGTAATCCATAAAAATGACAGCCTTTTCGTGAGTGAGGCTACTATGGAAAACGGAAAAATGCTTATCCTCGTAAATTCCGAAAACAAAGTCCCTGCGGACTATGAGGTTAAGCTCATTACTCTTACAAACGGTGAAAGAATAGACAGTGAGATTTATCCTGATTTGCAGAAAATGTTCGACGATATGAGGTCAAAGGGGTATTATCCTCAGGTGGTGTCGGGTTACCGTAGTGAAGAAAAGCAGGAGGAAATCTTTGAAAACAAATATGCCTCCTTCCGTGAGGCGGGGCACAGCAAAAAAGAGGCTCGGGAGCTTACGGAAAAATGGGTGGCTGAGCCGGGCACAAGTGAGCATGAAACAGGACTCGCCGTGGACATAAACCCCGACAGAGAGAAAAGCGGTGACGAGGTTTATGAATGGCTTTCGGAAAATGCTCATAAGTACGGCTTCATAAAGCGCTACCCCGAGGACAAGACAGAAATTACGGGCATCGCAAACGAGCTCTGGCATTACCGCTATGTGGGAGAAAAGGCGGCTAAGGAAATGAGGGAGAAAAATCTTTGTCTGGAGGAGTATATTGAAAATATTTCGTAATAAAGGAGGGGTTCGAAGTGAAACACATCAGAAAAATATGCTTTGTTATAATTCCGCTTGTAGTAGTTTTTGTATTTGGTAACAGACATATAAAAACTGTACAGGAAGAAATTAAAAACAGAGAACAGGAAATATTACTTGACCAATGTTATGTTTATGAAAAATACGGTGCGGCAGAGCTTAATGATGAGATTCATTATGAAGAAGATAACACGGTGATTTATAAAAACGGAAAATTGAGATTTGCTGAAATATCGGGTTATAAGCACATTCACTGTCTCATAAAAAACAATGACGGTACATACTTTTCTGCGGCAGTTTCAGATGAAGATAAAAAATATCTGTTAAAGCTCGACGAAAAATTCTATGTCAAAGAACAGATGGAAGTTGATACCCTGCCTGCTAAACTGTTTGTGTATGATGGCTCCCTCACCGCATATTATATCGATCAGGGAAAGGCGGATTTATATAAAGTCAGCTTTGAGAATAATAGGCTTGATTTACTTATAGATGATATATCCATAAACGGCAGTAACTGTAACAGATGGTATGAAGATGCGAATGAATATTTCAGACTCTATGAATATGAATATGAAAGATATGAAAAATACGGTAATGACTTATTGTTCATTATGTTTGATTCTAGATGTCTGGAAGATATTCATATTTCAGGTGACACAATAGCATATAAAAGAACATCATCGGGCGAGTCTGAATGGAATGTGATTCGTGACGAAAAAACATCCGTATTTAATAACGGTGACCGATGCTTCGGTTTTACTGACGGGGAAAATCTGCTGTTTTATAAAAGTGTTCCTACGGGATTTTTTCAGGCAGGTTTATTTTATAAATACAACATCGAAACAGGAAAAAAACACAGTTACAGAATAGTTTTAAGCGACACAGTTCTTTGTGTGGCTATAAGTGAAGATGGAGAAACTGTTTTGTTGATAACGCCGGGAAATGAAATGGGATGTGATTATTATTTGATGGACACAGGAACAGCAGTATATAAGTATGTGGGTTGGTATGATGCAGGCAGACTTGGAGGATTTTCTTGACCGGGATTAATGATTTATAGTATAATAAAGAAAACACCACCTGAAAGAAGAAATGAAAATGAAAGTTATCGCACATATTTACACAGATTTTCCCGAAAAGTTCGGCATACCCCGTCAGAGCGGACTTATCCAAGAACTTGAGGGAAAAATCGTATTCACTCCCGAATACCGTAACCCCGAAGCACTGAGAGGATTAGAGGATTTTTCTCATATATGGCTTTTATGGGAATTTTCTGAGGCGGTGAGAGAGGATTGGAAGCCCACTGTCAGACCACCACTTTTGGGCGGTAATAAAAGAATGGGTGTTTTCGCTACCCGTTCACCCTTCCGTCCCAATTCCATCGGTCTTTCTTCGGTGAAGCTCGACAGAATAGAGCAGACGGAAAAAGAGGGTGCTGTGATATATGTTAAGGGAGCCGACCTGATGAACGGCACTCCCATTTACGACATAAAGCCCTACCTTCCCTATGCAGACAGCCACCCCGAAGCTACGGGAGGCTTTACGGAAAACCTCGCAGAAAGAGAACTCGAAGTAGATTTCCCCGAGGAACTGCTTCTGAAAGTTCCCGAAGAAAAAAGAACGGCACTTATAAAGGTTTTAGCCTGTGACCCGAGACCCTCTTATCAGAACGATGAGGAAAGAATTTACGGATTTAACTTCGGCGGAGTAGAGGTGAGTTTCAAGGTTAAAGGAAAAATTCTCACAGTTATTTCAATCACCAACTGTATTTGATTTGTAGGGGATGGCGTCCTCGACATCCCAAAAGGGCATGTCTCAGGAAGACCTTCTGAAGGTTCTTAGTTATTTCGATATGAAGAACATGGCGGACCGTATAAAATGTCCTCTCATCATGGGAGTCGGCCT
>JAZNMU010000089.1:0-5193 GCA_045579865.1 Acutalibacteraceae bacterium | reverse complement strand
TCATTATCTTATACGCTAATTCCTCTAACTGCTCTATGCTTTCGAGGGTTCCTACCTGCTGACGGTAGGCGGCGGCACCCTTGATGCCCTTTATATACCAGGCAGCGTGCTTTCTTGCCTCTCTGATACCCACTCTTTCGCCCTTGTATTCGCAGATACGCTTTATGTGCTTTACCATAACTCGCATTCTTTCGCTGACGGGAGGCTCGGGGAGAATGATTTCGTGCTCTAAGTAGGCGGTAATCTGACTGAATACCCAGGGCCTGCCTAAAGCACCTCTGCCCACCATAAGATAATCGCAGTTGGTCTCTTCTATCATCTGTGCGGCAGAAAGTCCGTCGGTGATGTCACCGTTTGCGATGAGGGGAATGTCGATATTTTTCTTTACCTCGGCTATCATCTTACGGTCAACAGGGGGAGCGTACATCTGCTGTCTTGTTCTGCCGTGGAGAGTGACTGCCGTCATACCGGCTCTCTGTGCCCTCTGCGCCATTTCGATGCAGTTGATGCTGTCGGCATCCCAGCCGAGACGGATTTTCACCGTGACCGGAATATCCACCGCCTCCTTGACTGCTCTCATTATCTCTTCCGCAAGCTCGGGATTTTTAAGCAGAGCGCTTCCGCCACCGTTACCTGCGATTTTCGGTGCGGGACAGCCCATATTTATGTCGATTACTTCGGGTTTGTATTCGAGACAGCTTACGGCACTTTCAGCCATTATTTTCGGATCGCTACCGAAAATCTGCGCGGCGGCGGGCCTTTCTTTTTCGGAGAGCGACAGGAGCTTTTTACTCTTTCTGTCGCACATGGTCAGGCCCTTACTGCTGACCATTTCGCTGACTACATAAGTGGCGCCGTATTCCACGCACAGCTCTCTGAATGCCTTGTCCGCCACACCTGCCATCGGTGCTAAAGCGGCAGAACGGGAGTTTATTTCTATGTTACCAATTTTCATTTATCATCTTCCTTTAAAAAGTTCCACTCATTATATCATAAATAAAGAAAAAATGCACTATCTTTTCAGAAAATCCTTGACAAGATAAAAAGGAATATATATAATCATATTTGAACAGATGTTCAAATGTTAAAATAAAAGGTGATAATAATGGATAAGGAATATCTCATAATAGAAAAAGAGACCGCAGATAAGCTCACTGAAGGTCAGCCTGACGAGGATGTACTTTTCGATTTGGCAGAGCTTTTTAAAATTTTCGGTGATTCAAACCGTATCAGAATACTGTATGCTCTTTCGGGTACTGAGCTTTGTGTAAGTGATATTGCGAAAATGCTCGGTCTGTCCGCTTCGGCTGTCAGTCATCAGCTCCGCATCCTGAAAAGCTCTAAGCTGGTAAAATGCAGAAGAGATGGCAAGATAATTTTCTATATGCTCGATGATGAACATGTGAGAGATATTATAAATCTCGGACTCGAACACGTAATTGAGTGAGGTGCAGAATGAAAACAGATAAAAAAATATTAGTTGCCTTTCTTTTAAATCTTTTCTTTGCAGTTTTTGAGTTTATCGGCGGTACGGTGACGGGAAGTGTGGCCATCGTTTCCGACGCACTTCACGACCTCGGCGATGCGGCAGGTATAGGCCTCTCTTATTTCTTCGAGAGAAAAAGCAAAAAAGCACCCGATGCGGATTACACCTACGGTTATCTGCGTTATTCTGTTTTAGGCAGTCTTATGATAACGGCCATACTCCTTTTCGGCTCAGTTCTCGTTATATATAAGGCGGTTCTGCGTCTTTTTAATCCCGAACCCGTAAACTATAACGGAATGATTGTCTTTGCCGTAATCGGCACAGCCGTTAACTTTTCTGCCGTGCTTTTCACGAGAGACGGAGCCTCTCTTAACCGAAAGGCAGTAAACCTTCATATGCTCGAGGATGCTTTAGGCTGGTTAGTGGTTTTAGTCGGTGCAGTTATAATGAGATTTACGGATTTAACCTTTATTGACCCGGTAATGTCCATAGGTGTGGCTGTCTTTATTCTTATTAACTCCTGTAAAAATCTCAGGGAAAGCCTTTCCATCTTTCTCGAAAAAGCGCCTGACGGAGTTTCAGTGGAGGAAATCAGAGAACACATTCTTGCTATAGAAGATGTAGCTGATGTCCACCATATACATCTGTGGACTATGGATGGCTACAGTAACTGTGCCACTATGCACGTGGTCACCGACGGAGATTTTTCCGCTGTAAAAGAAAAAATCCGTCACGAGCTTTCTCACCACGGTATAAATCACTCTGTAATTGAAACTGAAACCACTGCGGAGAAATGCGAAGAGTCTCACTGTGATGTGAACAGCCACAGAGCAGGGGAACATCATAGTCACCACCACCATCATTAAATGAATTCTGCATTTTGCATTTTTTAGAAAAGTGTGCTATACTTATCCCTAACGACTAAAAAAGAGGTGTAATTTATGCGTCTTCTTGTAATTGACGGTAACAGTATCGTTAACCGTGCCTTTTACGGTATTAAAATGCTCACTACCAAGGACGGTCAGTTTACCAACGGTATTTACGGCTTTATGAATATTCTTATTAAGCTCCGTGAGGAGTGTCAGCCCGACAGGGCGGCTGTGGCATTCGACCTTAAGGCACCCACCTTCAGACATAAGATGTACGAGGACTACAAGGCAGGCAGAAAGGGTATGCCCGATGAGCTTCGTAGTCAGATGCCTATTCTGAAAGAGCTTCTCACTGCACTCGGCTATACCGTAGTGGAAAAGGAAGGCTACGAGGCTGACGATATTCTGGGCACTCTTTCCGCACAGTGCAGGGGTGACGACCTCTGCTTTATCGCCACAGGCGACAGAGACTCTCTTCAGCTTGTCAGCGATAACACTAAAGTTCTTCTTGCCTCCACGAAAATGGGTAAAGCTATCACCACTGTATACGATAAGGAAAAGCTTATGGAGGAGTACGGTGTAGAGCCAAAGGGTATGATAGAAATCAAGGCTCTTATGGGCGATTCCTCCGATAACATTCCCGGTGTGGCGGGCGTAGGACAGAAGACAGCCGGTGACCTTATTCGTAATTACGGAAGTATTGATTATATCTATGATCACATCGACGAGCTCGACATTAAAAAAGGTGTTCACGATAAACTCCTGGCAGGTAAGGATATGGCATATCTCAGCCGTACTCTCGGCACTATCTGTCTCGAAGCACCCGTAGATCTGAATATGGACAGCTATAAAATAGGTGAGGGTGATTTACAGAAGGCTCTTTCTCTGCTTGTTTCTTTGGAAATGTTCGGCATTATCGAAAAACTTGGTCTTACGAGAGAAACAATTCAGGTTCTTCCCGAAAAGGAAAAAGAAAAGAAAGCCTACAGCGAGGAAAGAGATTTGCCCCTTCTTTTAGGCAAGATTAAGGATGAGGCTTATTTCCTTACAGACTTTGATGCTGACGGAAATATCGAAAAATTTTACTTCTCCTTTGAAAATGAAGCGAAATATGTATGTAAGGACTGCTTTGACTTTGATGAATTCATCAGCTCATTTCTTTCCTCAGAAAGCAAAAAATACACAAGTGATATCAAATCTCTTTATAAATACGCTCTTAAAAAAGGTATAGAAATTAAAAATGCAGTTATGGATACTGCTCTTGCGGGCTATATCCTTAACCCTTCTGCCTCCTCCTACGCTCCTGAAAGACTTTGCGAGGAATATTCCTGTCTCTCTGACGCTGAGTGTGATGAAAACGAAAAGGAAAAGGCTGTAGTTGCCGTTTCTTTCAGAGAACTCTGCGGAAAACTCTCTTCTCTTATTGAAGAAAACGGTCAGACGGAGCTTCTCTGCGACATCGAGCTTCCGCTTTCTCTCGTTTTAGCCGATATGGAAAACACAGGCTTCCTCGTGGACAGAAAGGGAATAGAAGACTTCGGTGAAAAGCTTTCCCTTAAGGTGCAGGAGCTTACGGATAAAATCTATGAAGAAGCAGGATTCGAGTTCAATATCAATTCACCTAAGCAGTTAGGTGTTGTACTTTTCGAAAAATTAGGTCTTCCCTGTAAGAAAAAGACTAAGAGCGGTTACTCCACCAATGCAGATGTTTTAGAGGAATTAGCAGGGGAATATCCCATAGTTGCTGACGTTCTCGAATACAGAACTCTGGCAAAGCTCAAATCTACCTACTGCGAAGGCCTTCTCAAGGTTATTGACTCCGACGGCAGAATCCGTTCCACTTTGAATCAGACGGAAACGAGAACGGGCAGAATCTCCTCTACAGAGCCGAACTTACAGAATATTCCCGTCCGCTCTGACCTCGGCAGAGAAATGAGACGCTTTTTTACCTCCGATGAGGGCAGATGCCTGGTGGATGCCGACTATTCGCAGATTGAGCTTCGTGTTCTTGCTCATCTTTCAAATGATGCGACTATGATCGAGGGCTTCAATAACGGCGAGGATATCCACGCCATCACCGCCTCACAGGTATTCAATATGCCGCTGTTTATGGTTACACCTCTTATGCGAAGCCGAGCCAAGGCTGTTAACTTCGGTATCGTTTACGGCATCGGTGCCTTCTCTTTGGCTAAGGATATAGGCGTAACGAGAAAGGAAGCGGACAATTATATAAAAGGCTATCTTCACCACTACAGTGCCGTAAGGGACTATCTTGAAAAGGTAGTGGAAAAGGCAAGGGATGACGGTTATGTCAGCACAGTCTTTAAGCGCAGAAGATATCTTCCTGAGCTTACGGCATCAAATAAAATGCTGCAGGCCTTCGGTGAACGTGTGGCGAAAAATATGCCCGTACAGGGTACAGCCGCCGATATTATAAAAATCGCTATGGTAAAGGTTTACGGGCGCCTTCTGAAAGAAACCCTCGATGCTAAGCTTATTATGCAGGTACATGACGAACTCATCGTCGAATGTAAAGAGAAAGACAGACAGGCAGTCGAGATAATACTTAAGCAGGAAATGGAAAATGCCTGTAAAATGAAGGTGAAGCTCCAGGCTGATGTGCATTCGGGCAAAACCTGGTACGATGCCAAGGGATAAATAAAGAAAACCTTATAAATCTTAATCACTCCGAACTCTTGAACTGCCCCAATTTGTACGGACAGCACAAAAAACACCCCTATGGTGTTAAATATTAAATTTTAAGCAACATACTGACTTCGAAATTCTATCGGAGTCAGTTTTGTTTTTAGTTGAATTCTTTCGTTGTTATAAAAGTCG
>JAZNMU010000088.1:0-6463 GCA_045579865.1 Acutalibacteraceae bacterium | reverse complement strand
AATCAATAAGTGATAGCCCGCCAACTTAGTCTCCCTCAGCCTCACCCTGAAAGGAAATTCCCCTATCAGGGGAAATGTCGCAAAGCGACAAAAGGGTGCCGGTCTCCCGGAGGGAAAGGTGGCGGCGTAGCCGACGGAGAGTTCCGTAGTGGACACAATGTATTGTGTCCGCCATACACCCACCTAACTGCATTGTCATTTTGAGCGCAGTGAAAAATCTTTTACAATTCACTCTTTTACCTTCACCGAATACTTTTCTCTGCGGAGAAAACATAAATATTATACTGCTTTAAACCCGCGACCGCAATTCTGCATTTTGCATTCAGCATTCTGCATTTTTTGCGGGTACCGCAAAAACAACAAGGAGAATTCCTATGTCCATAACATTCCATTCGGTACGTCTTGATGCCGACAAGTGTCAGGGCTGTACCAACTGCATAAAGCGTTGTCCTACAGAGGCAATAAGAGTAAGAAATAAAAAAGCATACATAATCTCCGACCGCTGTATTGACTGCGGCGAATGCATCAGGGTATGTCCCCATCACGCCAAGTATGCGGTTACGGAGCATTTCAACGAAATATTAAATTACAAGCACAGAATAGCACTTGCCGCACCGGCACTTTACGGTCAGTTCAATAACCTGGAAAACGTGGACTATGTGCTGACAGGTCTCAAAAAAATGGGCTTTGACCAGGTGGTTGAGGTCAGCAAGGGCGCTGAGTTCATCAGCAGTGCCACGAGAATGATGTTTGATACGGGCGAGCTGAAAAAGCCCGCTATCTCTGTGGCGTGTCCTGCCGTGGTAAGACTCATCAGAACCCGTTTCCCTAACCTTATCCCTAATCTTCTCCCACTGTGTGCGCCCATCGACATCGCCGCCAAAACAGCCAGAGAAGAGGCAAAAGCGAAAACAGGCCTTTCCGATGAGGACATCGGTGTATTCTTTATTTCACCCTGTCCCGCCAAAAGAACCGCCATCCGTTCACCTCTCTGCTATGACGGCTCGGGCATCAACGGTGCCTTTGCCATTAAGGATATTTATCCCGTCCTTTTACAGACAATGGAAAAACTTCATCCCGAAGAAATCGAGCCTCTCAACGACTCGGGCATTATCGGCGTAGGCTGGGCAAGCAGCGGCGGTGAAGCAGCAGGTCTTCTGAAGGAAAGATATTTAGCCGCAGACGGAATAGAAAATGTTATCAAGGTATTAGAGGAACTCGAGGACGAAAAGCTCAACGACCTTGACTTTATCGAGCTTAACTGCTGTACGGGCGGCTGTGTGGGCGGTGTTCTCACCGTGGAAAACCCCTATGTAGCCAAAGCAAGAATACAGAGACTGAGAAAGTTTATGCCCGTTTCCTGTAACAGCATCGAGAGTGATTTCGACCTTGACTCTCTGGCGTGGACCAAGGAGCTTACCCCCTCCCCCGCCATGAAGCTGGCAGACAATGTCATCAAGGCTATGCGAATGATGTCAAAGCTCCGTGAAATCGAAGCCTCTCTGCCCGGTCTTGACTGCGGTATATGCGGTGCACCCTCCTGCAGAGCCTTAGCCGACGACATCGTAAGAGGCTACGCAAGTGAAAACGACTGCCTGATAAAAAGATTCAAAAGTGAGCATCACAGTGAGGGAGAGGACTGGCTTCCCCTCCCCTTCAGAGATAAAATTATTACGGAAGACTCAGGTGAAGAAAGAAATGACAGTTAAAAAATTTGCTGAAAAATTAAACTTAAAATTCCTCACGGAGGGCGACCTTTCGAGAGAGGTCACAGGCTGTTACTGCGGCGACCTTCTGTCCTGGGTTATGTCCAGAGCAAGAGAAGGCGATGCGTGGCTGACGGTCATGGGTAATGTGAATGCCGTGGCTGTGGCTGTCCTTTCCGACTGCGCCTGTATCATTCTCACGGAAAACTCTCCTCTCGATGACACAGCCAGAGAAAAGGCTGTACAGCAGGGAATAACCTTTCTTTCCTCTGACAGAAACGCCTACGAGCTTTCCGTGGAAATATCGAAACTGATATGAAGCTTTATTACGATTTACACCTTCACTCCTGTCTCTCCCCCTGCGGCGACAATGATATGTCACCCTATAATCTTGTCAATATGGCAAAGCTTTTAGGCTATGACATAATCGCTCTGACGGACCATAACAGCTGTGACAACTGCGAAAGCGCCATAAAAATCGGCAGAGAAATAGGTCTTACCGTAGTGCCGGGAATGGAGCTGTGCACCAGTGAAGAAATACATAATGTCTGCCTTTTCCCCACAGCGGAGAAGGCTATGGATTTCAGCCGCTTCATAAAAACGACTATGCCCCCCGTAAAAAACAAGGAAGAGATTTTCGGTGAGCAGTTAATTATGGACACGGAAGACGGCATACTCGGCAAAGAAGAAATTCTTCTCACTCTCGCCTCCTCTGTAAGCATCGACGAGTTACCCGACCTTGTAAAAGAATACGGCGGAGTCTGCTATCCGGCTCATATCGATCGTGAATCCTACAGCATTATAAGTGCCCTCGGTGACTTCCCCGACACACTTAATGTGAATGCCTTCGAGCTGACACCTAATGCAGACGAAGCCGAATGGAGAAATAATTATCCTGCTCTCGAAGGTAAAATCCTTATCCGCTCCTCAGATGCACACTATCTGCAGAATATGAGAGAGGCTCAGTTCAGCATCGACCTGCCTGAAAATTCAGCTGAAGCGCTTATCAGCTTTCTCGGAAATTACAGTAAATAATGAAGAAACAGGGGCTGTAAAAAAACTGATTTAATTTGCGATACAGCAGGGACACGGAAAGCCGTGTCCCTTACCTGTTTGTTTTGCTTTAGTTTTTTACTTTTTAACTTCGCCTTTATGATTTACTGAACTGCTTTCTTTTATGTTCTACACGCTCAAGCTGCTCGGGCGTAAACAGCCTGGATGCTTTTAAATTTTATAAATCAATCATCTCCGTGCTATTGATTTTTTCGTTTCAAGAAAACAAACAGTCGTCATAGCTTCGCAGAGGTACTTTTGTCCTTGCCAAAAGTACCCAAAAGCGCCTTTTCGGATGCTATGAATATACGACTCGTCGGATGCTAATTTTGTTTTTTTCGGAATAAGGTTTAATGAGCTGATTTCAGTTTCTTCCTTAGTCTGCCGTTGTACTTTTCTGTATGAACTGCACTACCGAAAAAAGCCAGATTATCACCGCAGATATGTCACCTTCTCTCCATCTTCCGTCGGGTTTTTCCGTTGTTCATTTTTATGTCCACACCAGGATGCGTCCTTTATCTTTACAGGTATTCCTACTGTAAAGTAAAGATAAAACGTGGGGAAAAACGTGATAAAGGAATCATCTCCGTACCTTCGGTTTTATGGGGTACTACTAAGAATAAGAAGAGAGATTAAACTTACCTGTAAATCTGAAGCCTTACCGTTTATTTACGGAGCTGTCCGTAGAGCATTTATGAAAAGCAGACAGAGCGGGAAGCGACTGTCGGAGTGGAGGTGCCTGAGGAGATGAAATGCGAAGTGTCGCAGACACTTCCATACCAGACAAAATATCTGTGCGATGAGGGAGCAAAGGCAGCGATTTTTCTGTACAAGTGTGAGAAAAAGCACTCTGTACGCTCACTCTGTCGGTAAGGCAGATGATAGAACTGAAAATAACGGTAGACTTGCTACGTTGTTTTATTTGTACAGCAGACTAAAGCAATAATGAAAATCAGCTTATTACACCTTACTCCATTACTTTTCTGTGTTCGGACGGTTTCCGACAAAAAAGCGGTTTTGGTGACTTTTGCCAAGGACAAAAGTCACTCTGCGAAGCTATGACGACCGATTGCTTTCTTGAAACGAAAAAATCAATAGCACCGAGATGATTGATTTATTAAATTCAAAAAACATTCAGGTTCTTTCCGCTCAAGCCGCTATGGCTTTTACTTTGGCTCCGAAGAGCGCCAAAGTAAACAAAGTGCCCTTTTGCCTCGGGAAAATCCTTTCCCTCGGTGGCCGCCTTCACAGGCTCGGCGTAGATAAACGATCAGACACATTTTTATATAAAGGTACATTTCGTCCCGTCCAAAACAAGCAGTTCGCATCTTTATTCTTTCAGTAGCACAAAACAGTAATACCTCATAAAAGGGCACACCGTGACAGGTGTGCAGACAACCGATAAGACTTCGGATTTACAGGTAAGCTCACTTATCCCACCTGTTTTTTTTGAGGTTGAATGCTTTTACGGAGCTTGCCGTGTTCCAAATAAATACAAAAAACATAAAACCATTGTATCAGCTGAAAATTTCGGCTTTTACAATGGTTCTTGTTATATTGATTTGCTTGTTTTAAAGTAGCTGTAATACTTTTAGTTTTTTTGCAGCCCTTGCTTTTCTTTTACTCATATTAATCAAAGCAAGGCTTTCCGTTTCTGAACTCTAACTTCTGTACATAGGTAAGTCTCGGTGTGTTATCGAACTCTAACTCACGGGTAGCGTGGAATACGGTGTAAATATCACCGTTATCCCTGTAAAGGAAGCTGCAGTGTCCTGCATTATAAATTTCCTTCAGCGGTCTGTGGTAGGAAACACGGGTTGCACTCTTTTTCCAGTTTGCCTTATTCATCACATCTCCGCCCTTAAAGGTGAGCATACCCATACAGTAGTGGTTTGAAGAGTAGCCGCTGGCGGAATAAACGATGAAAAGGTCATCGCCGTGATAAAGAACTGCAGGGCCTTCATTTACGGGCCAGCCTCTCTTTTCCCAGGTGTGCTTCGGATAAGAAATCTCCACAGTCTCGCCCTTGAGGGTGTAGGGATTTTCCATTTCGCAGATGTAAAGAGCCTGGTTGCCGATATCTCTGTAGACTGAGCAAACATAGTAGAGCTTACCGTCCTTCTGAAGGTATGTTCCGTCGATATTATTAAGACCGTTGGGAGCAAGATAACCCTTGAAGGTATAGTCGCTCATAATGTCCTCTGTTTCGCTTTCGAGAACGAAGGTATAGCGGTAATAGTCATTGTCCTCCTTGTCGGGGTCGCCTAAAGGCATTTTACCCTTGGGTACCTTTTCTTTATCGAAAAGGGCAGTAGCGACGATGTACCATCTGTCACCTATTCTGTGAATTTCGGGAGCCCAGATATCTCCGACGGTGTCGTTTTCACCGCTCCACATAACTACCTTACGTTCGAGCTCCGTAGCATCGTTAAAGGCTTCGATTTTAACTATATCAACGCCTCCGCCTGTGGTGTAGGTGTAGTAGGTATCACCCTCATATTCCACGATAAAAGGATCGCCTCCGTTCTCCTGATCGATAGGTAAATCCTCATCAGTGGTAAGGGTAATGCCGAAAAATGTGATTATGGTGGCGAGCACTGCCGCCAGGGATTTGATGAAATTTGACATAATTAGCCTCCTGTCATTTCTTCCAGTATCTCTGCCGCATCCTCTACTACCTTAAGGCAGGGTCTTTTTTTATAGTACTCTGCCGTTCTGTCGTCAGGCTTAGCGGTATTTTCCATTTTAACATCTAATTTCAGCATTTCACGGCAGACTACCGATGAATGTCTTTCGAGAAAGCGCTCTGAAAATTCTCTTACAAGGTCGTAATTTTTCTTTTTGCTTTCGGTGTCACTTCCATCAGTAGGTGCACAGACACTGCCTAAAACCATAGCCGAAGCAGTCACGGCACCGCAGACCTCTCTCATTCTGCCCACACCTCCGCCGAGACCGGCAGAGATTTTTTTCGCCGTTTCCTCGTCGATGCCGAATCGGTCAGCAAAGGCGCAGAATACGGACTGGGAGCAGTTGAAGCCCTGAAGGAAGTAGTCTCTTGCCTTTTCTTTTCGTGTCAAAGTAATTCTCCTTTATTAATCTTATCTTTCCAGCAGTACATTTCCCTCAGTATCTACGGTTTTCACAGAGATTTTACCGTCCTCAAGCCTCATCATTGATGCCGCCCATTTACCGTCGCCCAGGTTACCGCCGACTATGAATACGGGAAGCTCGCCATCGTCGTATCTTACCTCATGCCAGTGGCCGCCGACGATAAGCTCCATACCGAGCTTTTTAAGAGGTGCTGTCCAGTCCTTGCCGAAATGATTATCCAGTACTGGCTCGTGGCTGAAAACTATCTTATATTTGCCGTCGAAGTCCTTTTTACTGAGAGAGCAGAGCCATTTGTACTCTTCGTTGCGGAGAGCTTCAAAGTTAACCAGTCCGCTGTATTCCTTATGGCTGTCCTCCTTATCCTCGCCTGAATCGATTACCACAGCTGAAAGGCCGCCAAAATCGAAGGTGTAGTAGAATTTACCGTCTTCGTCACCGAGATAATCCGCAAGGACGCCTGCATATTCGCCTCTTGTTTCGTGGTTACCTCTGGTGAAAACTACGGGAACTGCACCGCCGCTAAGGTCCGCCGCATCCTTCAGAAGGAATTTGGTGAACTGATCCTTGGTGCGCATTTCAGAGGTGATGTCACC
>JAZNMU010000087.1:0-5036 GCA_045579865.1 Acutalibacteraceae bacterium | reverse complement strand
GGATTTCTACCTGACAGTCACCCTTAAGAACCGTTCTTAAATCGCAGATTTCTCCGTCGATTTTAGCAAGACAAGCGGCTTTGTAAAGTCCTGCACCGAGGCTTTTAGCTACGGTAATTACGCTTGATCCCTCTTCGTACTCGCGGACTACTCCGCCTTTGAGTGTTACATTAATCATTTCGCATTACATCCTTTCATCATAAAAAGAAAAACTCCATCCCATGCTTTTTGCACAGGATGAAGTCATAATTCAAACTCCACGGTTCCACCCGTATTCCGCCTTTCAGCGGCACTCATAAGCCTTAACGCGGCAAACGGCATACCTTGTTTCGGTATACACTCGGGAGTGGTAGACCTTGTTTTCGGAAAATGCCCCGCTCACAGCAAATGCACGGCTCTCTGAAAATTCCTTAAACTGTCCTCTCCGTCAACGATTTATATGGGATATTCGTTTTTCATTAGTGTTTATTTTATCACCGTGAAATGCTTTTGTCAAGCCTTTATTTTCAGGAGTTTTTCGCTATTGATCCGCCGATAGCCCCTAAAAGTGAATTCTCATCAGTTGAAGGCAGGTCACAGGTATAATGCCAGATCATCACACCTGCATAACCCTCTTTGATTGCGAAATCAGTCTTCTGTGCAATAACATCGGGAGTATTGAACCAGAAGGTTTTGCCGATGCTCTCATCGGTATAAAAGCCGTTTTCATCGAGCTTGTGTGCATAACCCGCGTAATCATACCAATAGCCATCACCGTCGGTGGGTCTGGCATAGAAGGGAAGACCGAAGGTTATCTTTTCGAGGGGGATATTTGAGTCCTTTATCCACTGTGAACGTGTGGCAACAGTATCGAAGGTGGCGTGCTTTCCCTCTTCGTCATAAACATCGTACATCATAAGCTCAAAGCAGTCAACAAACTCAACGGCAAGGTCAGAATACTGAAGGCACCAATCGGATGCGGCTACATTCAGTGTATAGTCATCTCCGAGCTTCGAGCCGAGAGAAACAAGGAAGTTGTTATAGGCGAACCAGGCACCGTCAGTGGTGGGATATTCATAGTCGAAATGTACGCCGTCAAAATCGTATTCTTCGAGAACTTCGATAATGTTTCTTTCGAGTCTGAGGCTTCTGAAAGCCTTGTTGTGTTCCTTACCGAGAGATTTCATCTGCTCATACCAGTCAGAGGAGTCAGAGGTGCTGCCGGGTCCGAGGAAGTTAAGCGTAATCTCTATATCTCTGTCACCTATAACTTCTTTAAGGTTGGCAAGAGCCGTCTCAAGAGTTTTTCGGTCAACGGTTACATTGCCCTTGTTATCAAAGGTTGCAACACCGAAAAGGATAACATCGGTGATGATGTCGAAATCTTCGCTGTGAAGGTTTGCTTTGTCAAGAACTCTGTCACAGATTACATAGCTTTTAACCTTAAAAGCCTCATCTGTATTTTCAGGCTTATTTTCTATACCGAGATAACCTGAAATAAGAGTAAATATTGCTGTAATAATTGCGATAATACTTTTTATAAATGCCATAGTCTATATTCTCCTTTTGTTTTTTTATCCTTCAAAAATTCCGTCCTGAATAGCCATAATCTGGTCAACTCTTCTCTGATGTCTGCCGCCCTCGAATTCCGTGTCAAGGAAAACATCAACCATTTCAATTGCAAGACCTGCGCCCACTACTCTGCCGCCGAGACAGAGAGCGTTTGCGTCGTTGTGAAGGCGGGTGAACTTAGCGCTGAAATAATCACTGCAGCAGGCAGCTCTGATACCCTTGACCTTGTTAGCCGCCATCGAGATGCCGATACCGGTACCGCAGCAGAGAATGGCTTTTTCACATTCACCGCTTATAACGGAATTACAGGTTCTGTAGGCAATAGCCGCATAGTCAATGGACTCGGGGCTGTAGGTACCGAAATCCTTATATTCTATACCTCTTTCCTCAAGATGCTTTTTGATTTCTTCTTTGAGGTAAAAGCCACCGTGATCTGCACCTAATGCTATCATCATAAATCATCCTTTCATAAAAGTAATAATATCTTTACCATATTATTCTAACACAAATCAAATTTTTTGTAAACAGTTAAAATAAAAAAACATCTCTCCCCTTTTTCGGGAGAGAGATGAAGAATTTTAACCATACAAAGGATATGCGGAATAAACAACCAGAATACTCAATGCAAGAAGAATCTGCGCGGCAAAATATGTACCGATGTTAATTATGCGAAGCTTTCTCGTGGTTTTACCCATAGGAATGGTAAAGCCTAAAATTGCATCAGAAACGGTAAACAGAATGGCACCGAGACCTACTGTGAGAGCGATGCCGAGCATATGGTCGTTTGTACCGTAGGCTATTTCTCCGATGGCATAACGAAGACCCTTTGTAAACATTGTGAAGAGAACGAACCCGTAAGCACCAAAAGCTATCAGAAGAACCTTCTTACCCTTGAAAATATCCATTTTAAGCATTATGGTAAGCATAAGAGCGAGAAGGACAAAGGTTATGAGAAGTTCATACCATTCGAAAACATGAGAACCCGGATAGGTAGTCTTGATCGCCTTCCAGAAAGCCACGATGTAAACTATGTGACCGACAAGGAAGGAAAGGAAGCCGACTACGAAATGCCAGGATTTATTCTGCAATGAATGAAGAAATATGTCACCGAAAAATCCGAAGACAAGTCCCCACATCATAAGTGATGCATAAGGTGTGTTATTACCTGAAATCTTTACACACAGGAAACCGCAAAGCACAAACAGTGCAGCACCTATAGTTTTATAAATGAAAGACTTTTTACATCTGTCGGGCCAGTAGTATTTAAGGAATACAGGCACACAGACGCATTCAGCAAGTACCGTAAGTCCCAGTAAAACTTTTAAAAACATATAACAGTCTCCTCTTCTTTATCTTTTTCTGCCGGCAGTTTCAACCTTGATTTTACCTCTCTGCACAGAGTCAATAATGGGAACCAGATGAGGTATGGCCTTACTTACTGCTGTCTGGAATACAGGCTGTTTGATAACATCCTTGACTGTATTTTTGAGAGTTTCAGCCATAAGTGCAGTGGCAGGATTTGAAGAAGGACGCATAATAACATTATCGCCGTTGAATTTGAAATTAATGATTCTTTCTGAGGTTACTTCAACGCAGCGGATATGTACTTCTAATTCGCTTTCGCTGTTCCAACAGCCTGTACTGCATGTGGTATAGGGAATTTTACCGATAACGATATTATCCCAGCGGTATTCACCGTCAAGACCGATATGCACCGTATTGACTTCGTCACCTTCAACCCAGGTCATATACATATCATCCTCACCGAAACGGAAGGTAACCTCGGAAATATTACCTGCCTTGTCACTTTCCATAAACAGAGCAGTAAGAGGCACAACAGAAACGGGATAACCTGCAACATTGACAATAACAGGCTTTCTGAAATTGATTTTCTTTTCTGCGATTCTGCTTTCGAGAGCAAGTGAACGGGGTTTCACAGGGGCTTTTTCATAAGCGGGAATGGAAACGGGAACAGTTTCAGCCTTTGCGTCAGGCTCAATGAATGCTTTGGGGAAATATTCCCAGATAACATCACGCATACCCTGTTCGTGAACCTCACCGCCGAGAGAAATGAAGCAGGCGTCAAGATCCTCAAACACGATACCGAACTGACAGAACATACCGTCGGCACGGTAGGATTTTTCATAACCGCCGTTTCTCCAGAAGCAGTAGCCGTAGCCTACTACGCAGTCGCTGTCCTGCTGTGACATTGAGTTGTCAGCGTGATAAGCGGTGGAAACCTTTACCCATTCTTCGGGAATAACCTGTTCTCCGTTGAACTTACCCATCTGCTGATAACAGTACATGACTTTAGCAAGGTCTTCGAGTGAGAGCATCATACCCCATCCGCCTGCCTCAATACCGCGGGGGCAGGTCTCCCAGAAAGCATTTTCAATTCCGAGAGGCTCGAAAAGGCGGGGCTTGAGATAGTCCATAACCGACATACCTGTAAGCTTATGGATAATGCAGCAAAGAAGATACATATTTTCGCTGATGTAAAGGAATTCTGTACCCGGCTCTGAAATCCAGGGAGAATTGATAATATCCTTAAACCATCTGTCCTTTGTTCTGTCGAGGAAAACGCTGACGGATTTACCGCTTCTCATAGTAAGAAGGTCCTCAACGGTCATTTCCTCCAAATATTCATCTTCCTTGTCGCCTCTTGCCTCGGGAAAGATATCAACGAATCTGGTGTCAACATCAAAGTAGCCTTCGTTAACGGCAAAGCCGATAGCTATGGAGGTAATGGACTTGCTTACGGAATACATCATATGCTTGTATTCTCTGGCAAAAGGCTCGCGGTAAACCTCACAGGCAATTTTGCCGTGACGGATTACCATAAAGGAGTGAAGCTCTTTGTTTTTTTCCATACAGGTGTCAACAAATTCCTGAAGAACTTTTGATGATACGCCTACTTCTTCGGGTGTTTTGGCTGTTTCAAGCCACGGTTTTTCTTTTACTTTCATTTTTCTTTCCTCCTGTTAATTCTCTTCATTTATCAAAAATGCAATTACTTTCTCTTTTTCTCCTTTTGCATTTTATATACGAAAATCTGTGCCGCTAAAATTACCGAACCGACAAGCACAGCGGCTATAATTTTACCTGCGGTAATGTTAAGGTGTCCCTTCTGTGTGTCTTCCTCGGCGTTAATGTTGTTTTCATTCATCGCCAGAAGAAGATTAGAATAGGCAGCCTCGATTTCGTCAAGACTCGAAAGACCTGTGAGAGTGGTCTTAGCAAGTAAAACTGCATCCTGTCTGTTTTTCATCACCGTCTGTGAAGCTGACCGCAGATCGGCGTTTTCAGCTTTTACCGTAAAGGCAGAAAGAGCATTCCAGGATTTTTCGTGTCTGTCGGAATAAGAAACTAAAGAGACAAGATTATTGGTTTCAATAACGCTGTAACCTGCTTCGATAACCTCATTCCAGCCTTCCTGACTGTCTGTTCTCTGACCCGAAAGGTCAAGGTCATACATAGGAGCTATG
>JAZNMU010000086.1:0-4093 GCA_045579865.1 Acutalibacteraceae bacterium | reverse complement strand
GAGGGTATGGGTGCTTCTATGGCGGCTAAGCAGGCGGCTAAGGAAACAGGACTCAAAAAGGGCGATATTTACAAGGCTTTACAGTAAAACCGAAAGGAATGTTATGAAATGAAGGAATGGTTATCACAGCACGGCTATCTGCTTTTCGTTTTAGCAGGTGTGTGTATCGGTGCGGCAGTTATCTTTTTCTTTGCTGTCAGAGCTTATTCCAAGCATAATGCTTTATATAAGGCTCAGGAGGCTGAGATGAAGCGACTCCTCGCTCTTAAGGAGAAGTATATGAATTTCACCGAGGATACCCTCAGCATAGCCGATGAGGGTGAAATCCTCGAGGGAGTGGCACTCTCTTATCAGCTGAGACTGCAGAAGGACGAAAATCCTGAAAATGCCTTTTCTCTTATGAACGAAGAAAAGCAGAATCTTTATGTTCTGGATGTTTTCTGTGCTGATGCTGACGTTAAGGTTTTCTTTTCCGAAAACGGAAAAATCGTAAAGAACAGAATTCTGCCTGCTCTTACAATGATAGGTATGGAAGACTTCTCTTTCAGACTTAAAGAAATATATGATATGTATGACGAAGAAAATGAGGATATTTCCTACAGCGAAAATAAAATCGAAGAAATCAATAGTTTTATATCGGCTGACAATATTTTAACAAAAATTAAAGCTGAGGGAGCAAAATATATAAAAAATAATTTTTCCTCTGTGAAAAATTAACACTTTGTTGAATTGACATTTTTGCTCTTTAATAGTATAATTAATTGATTTATTTTATTTTAGGAGGCGTCAGAGTTGCGCAAAATTGCTGTTATTTTTTTAGCACTTGCTCTCATAATGTCTGTCGCAGTTGCCTGCGGTAAGGATAACGATGAAGTTACCACCACAGCACCCATCGGCACTCAGTATGTTCCCGTTACACAGCCTACTACCACACAGCCCTCGACTAACGATTCTGCTTATGTTCTCACCACACAGACAGGACAGACAGCACCCTGGGCTTCTACTACCCGATTTGAATTCACCGATGCTACTGCTCCTACGGATAACCTTACCAATATTCCCACACAGAATGCGGGTTCATCCGATTACAATATTTCCTTTAATGTAAGTGAAATTCCCAAGCCCAATGTAAATACCTCCGTGGCCCCTTCTACTTCTTATGTAGCATCATCAGGCACTACTAAGGGTGAGACCACCACAGCTGATAAAAGTGCTGAGCCTGTTTCACTCATCGTCAACTCCTACGGCTACGGTGACGGTGTTATTTATGTAGAGGTTGACCCCTCAAACTGGGACGGTAATTTCGCAGGCGGAAGTCAGAATATCACTCTTAAGGTTAACGGAACAGCTCTTGCCACTTCAGCTACCTGCACTGTTCCTTCGAAGAAGACAGGCGGTATTTATGAAATAAAAATCACTGTTCCTGCTCAGTCAGTGAATTCCGGTGATGTGGTTTCATTCACCATTCCCACAGGTATCGTTAAAAATCAGTCGGGCTCACAGTATAATCTGAGCTACAGCTCATCAGTTACAGTTTAATACATCACACCGTGTTTCAGTAATGAAATGCGGTGCTTTTGTTTATATTGTCACTTTCCGTCAATAATAAAAAGGGGAGTGATGCTATGGTTTCTCTTTACCGTCTGAAGGGCAGAGCGCTGCAGATTGATAATGCACTTATAATGACACTTGCTTTTTTTACGGGGTTTTTTCTGATTATTACGGCGGGCTTTCTTCCCGTTATCTACGAAAGAATAATTCTGCCGCTTTTTAATCTCAGTGAAGAACTTGTTTATTACGGAGTCAATCTCGCCTTTGCCTTTATATTTTTTATGCTTACCTTCGGCTTTTATTCTTCGGTAAGACTGGGTGCCAAACGCTATCTTCTTAAAAAGGCACAGAAGAAAAAGCCCGCATCCCGTGACATATTTTTTTATTTTATGCCTAAGGAATATTTTCGTTCTTATTTTTACTCATTCAGAATTTCTGTAATAAAGCTTTTGATTTTCATTTTCTGTTTTTTTCCTTCGGCGGTGTGCTTTATTACCGTTGACCGCTTTTCACGTCAGGGCGTTTCTGCACTGGTGTGCCTGTCCCTTTCAGTGACAGCTCTTTGTCTCGGTATAAACGGAGGAGTTTTTTATTCTTTGTTCAATTCTTCTTTTTTTCTTTGCGATTACTATTTTATTGAAGGCTCTTATGTTTCCTTCCGTCATCTCGTTGCCTGTTCACAGAGGGAAATGAGCGGAAAAAACACTCTTCTGACGCGCCTTAAAACGAGCTTTATCGGTTGGTTTCTTTTATCTCTTCTGCTTTTTCCCATTCCTTATGTCTGGGGTTACTATAATCAGTCTCTCGCTGTTGCGGCGGCAGAATTTATGAAAGGAAAAGGGGACTAACCTATTTACAAATGTCCTCACTTTTGATATTATGTATATATGAAAAATAAAGTGAGGGTTACCTATGGCAAACTATGATATTTTTGTGCCTCTTTTTTCCTGGCTTATCGGCGGGTCAAGAATAGGAGGAAGCTATAATATTTACTGTGCATCCCGCGGTACTGACGTTGAAAAGGGATGTATGGGAAAGGATATTTTCAATTACCGCATATGGATTGAAAAGCTCGATGAACAGGAAATACTCAAAGCCGCCGTTTATTACGGTTTGAAAAGCTTCGATAATCAGAATGAGGACGATATTACGGTAAAGGTTTTCGATTTTGAAGAGGAAAGCCTCGCTGAAATAAAAAATTGGCTTGAAGAAATGGCGGAAAGTTTTTTCTCTGAATGATAAAAGGGAGCAAAGGCTCTCTTTTTTCTTTTTTTATTATTTATGACCGTAAAAAGTTTTTTTGAGAAAATTAAAGAAAAACAGAGCAAATTAAAGAAATACCGAGGTTTTCAAATGCTTCATCAATTTTGCACCTGAATTTTGATGAAAATAGCGAAAAAAATGTTGACATTTGCACAAAAATGTTTTATATTGTGTCTTATACAGAATACAATAGTTATTCTGGGTTAATGGGGGCTTTTTCTCCTCATAATCAAGCGCATATACAGGGAAAGGGGTTTAATAATGATGGAAGATAATGTAATTATCAAACTTCAGAATATTTCCAAAAAATTTGAAGATGATGTTATCCTTGATAATATCAGTCTGTCTATAAAAGATAAAGAGTTTATGACCTTCCTCGGTCCGTCAGGCTGCGGTAAAACCACTACCTTAAGGATAATCGCAGGCTTTTTAGAGTCCGACAGCGGTCAGGTGCTTTTCGAGGGCAAGGATATAAATAACCTTCCTCCTCACAAAAGACAGGTAAACACTATTTTTCAGAGATATGCTCTTTTTCCGCATCTTAATGTTTACGATAATATCGCCTTCGGTCTCCGTATAAAGAAGATGAAGGAAAAGGATATAAGCAAAAAGGTATATGAGATGCTTGAGCTTGTAAACCTTAAGGGCTTTCAGAAAAGAAACATCGCCTCTCTTTCGGGCGGTCAGCAGCAGAGAGTTGCCATAGCACGTGCTCTGGCAGTTGAGCCGAGAGTTCTTCTTCTTGACGAGCCTTTAGGAGCTTTGGACCTTAAACTCCGCAAGGATATGCAGGTGGAGCTTAAAAACATTCAGAAGAGAATGGGTATCACCTTTATTTATGTTACTCACGACCAGCAGGAGGCTCTGTCCATGAGTGATACCATCGTGGTTATGAACGGCGGTAAAATTCAGCAGATAGGTACTCCAATCGATATATATAATGAGCCAAAGAACGCTTTCGTTGCCGACTTCATCGGTGAAAGTAACATTCTTGACGGCGTTATGCTCAATGACTTCAAGGCCAAATTCTCCGGTGCTGTTTTCCAGTGCCTTGATAAGGGCTTTGCTGTCAATGAGTCCGTTGATATTGTTGTCCGTCCCGAGGACGTGGATGTTGTTCCTGTGGAGGAGGGCACCATCAGCGGTGTAATTACCTCAAACACCTTCAAGGGCGTACACTTTGAGATGATTGTTGACATCGATAATTTCAAATGGATGATACAGACCACCGACTACTATCCCGTAGGCACACGCATCGGTATTCAGATCGAGCCTGATG
>JAZNMU010000085.1:0-13995 GCA_045579865.1 Acutalibacteraceae bacterium | reverse complement strand
GGTCTTCAACTATATTGCCTTCACTGTCGGTGATATCTATAACTCTTTTTCCCGTACAGAGCACACGGTACACAAATTCAGGCAATCTGTAGGATACGTGAGTTCCGAAAACTATATCAACGAAAGGAAAACTTCTCCTGAGTCTTTCAGCGACGCTTTCCTGCTGTGTCATACATCCGCAGAGACCTATTATCATATCAGGTCTTTGTTTTTTTATCGGCTTCAAAGCACCGGCATTACCGAAAACTCTGTCTTCGGCATGCTCACGAATAGCACAGGTATTATATAAAACAAAGTCGGCATTTTCGGGAGAATCGGTAAATTCATATCCCATCTCCTGTAGCATTCCCTGTAATCTTTCCCCGTCAGAAACATTTCCCTGACAACCGTATGTGTGTACGAAGGCCTTAGGCTTTTCTAAAGGAAAGCGTGAGGAAAGCACAGTCTTTACCAGCTCCGTGTATTCTTTTTGTTTGTCAAGTTCTGCCTGTGGGACAGAAAAATTATTCTTCATCAGTTTTATCTTCTTCCTTTTCGGGATTTTGTGAAATACTTATCAGTTTTTTAAGTCTGTGATTTACAGCCGAGCGGCTCATTTTAGGCTCACATAACTCACCTATCTCTCTGAGACTTGCATCCGGATTGTCTATTCTTAAAACAGCAACCTGCTTAAGATCATCAGAAAGAGTGTTGAATTCTCCGCTTGATTTAAGCTTTTTAATGGCACTTACCTGATCAAAGGAGGCAAACACTGTGCGTGAAAGATTGGCATTTTCGAAATTATTACGTCTGTTTGTGAGATTACGGACATCCTTATATATTTTAATGTTCATTATCTCCATAGCCGCCATATGAGCACCCATCATCGTAAGAAGATCCTCAATCGACTCGCTGTCTTTGATGTAAATAACATTTACATATCTTCTTACCATATGTTTTGCCTTTATTCCGTATTCGTTCAGAATCTTCATAAGGTCAAGACTGAGTGTTTTAAACGGCACCACAAATTCAAGATGATAACTTTTATTCGGATCACTTGCAGTTCCGCAGGATAAAAACGCACCTCTTAAAAATGCCGCATCACAGCAGTTTATATTTTCTTCATTGTCTGCTGCATCGTTAGTAAGATTACCTCTGTCAATTCTATGGGTTCTCTCAGTTCCCGTACACGAAAAAACGGAAAGAACCTTTTTTCTGTTTTCGTCACCATCGAAAGATACTGTATATTTTCCTGCTTTCGAAACGCTTAGATGTGCATTAATACCGCAGGCATTTTCTGCCAGGGACAGATATTTCTGAGCTACACTTTCATTATCAGTCATTAATGAAACATCCGAAAGAGTAAATGCACGACCGAAAAGAAACATACCGTAGGCCATTGCGTGTGTACAGCACTCGGGCATATTTTCAATTTTAATTATTTCATCTTTGATTTCGGAAGAAAATGACATATATGCCCTCCTTACTGCTATTTTTTTATGTCACGGTGAGTAGTGCTTACATTATAATTTTTATCTTTTAACATTTTACTGAGCCGTTCAGCAAAAGTAACGCTTCTGTGGTGACCGCCTGTACAGCCGATTCCGATAACAAGCTGACTGCGACCTTCTTTGATGCACTCGGGCACTACCAGAGAAACAAGTGAATGCAAACTGTTTTCAAACTGAACAGCCGAATCGTTATTCATTACGAATTCTCTTACCTCTTCATCGAGGCCTGTACGCTCTTTAAGTTCAGGAACATAGAAAGGATTAGGCAGAAATCTGACATCGAAAATATAATCCGCATCCTTCGGTATTCCATGCTTAAAGCCAAAAGAGACACAGTGAATATATATCTGTTTGCCCGCGTTTTCAGAAAACATAGAAGTTATCCTTGACTTACAGTCAGACAAAGATAAAAAAGATGTATCGAGAATGAAATCAGCCATAGCCTTGACCGAAGAAAGAATTTTCTTTTCCGCGGCTATCGATTCGCTCAAAGTGTCGTTTCCGCTCTTCATAAGCGGATGAATACGCCGTGTCTGTTTATATCTTGACAAAAGAACATCTTCATCACAGTCGAGAAAAAGAACTCTGTAAGGAATTGACAATTCCTCAAGACACAGCGATGCCGTTTTAAGATCTTCATCTGTAAGCCCTGCTCTTATATCGGTAACTACAGCCACCCTTTTGTGTTCGGCAGACTCCTTCAGAAGTTTGGAGAATACAGGGATTAGCTTCGTTGGAAGATTGTCCATACAAAAGTAACCTATATCCTCTAAGGCATTCACAACACAGGATTTACCGGCACCTGAGAGCCCAGTAACAATTATCAGTTCCATTTTCTCTCCGTCATATGAATTTGATTTCCGTTTCAAGCTCTACTGAAAAATTATCCTTCACTGTCTTCTGACAGTGTTTGATGAGATTTACAACATCTGCAGTAGTAGCATTATCGTAATTAATAATGAATCCTGCGTGCTTCTCTGAAACCATCGCACCGCCGATTCTTTTGCCCTTGAGACCGCTCTGCTCAATAAGAGCACCTGCAAAGTAACCCTCAGGACGTTTAAAAACACTGCCCGCACTCGGATATTCGAGAGGCTGTTTGTCTTTTCTTCTCGTAATATAGTCGTGCATTGCATCTTCTATTTGTTTTTTTTCGCCTTTTTCCAAACGGAAAACAACACTGGTTATAACATATCCGCCCTTTGAATAAACACTGTGTCGGTAGGAAAAATCAAGTTCACCGTCAGCAAACTCACCTGTCTCGCCTTTTTCGGTAATATGTCGGCAAAGCTTTATTACATCCTTGACTTCACCGCCGTAAGCGCCTGCATTCATAAATGCGGCACCGCCGACAGACCCGGGTATTCCGTAAGCAAATTCAAGACCTGTAAGTGATTTCGAAAGGGCAAATTTACATATAGAAGCCACACTTGTGCCTGCTCCAGCTTCAAAAGTACAGTCGTCAATTTCTCTGATATAATCAAAGCTATCTCCGATATATATTACTGCTTTATCCCTGATACCTTCATCGCTTACAAGAAGATTACTACCTTTACCGAGAGTAAAAAATTCTGTGTCGGTATCATCGCAAAGACAAAGGACATCCTTCAATTCTTTCTCATCACGGGGAATGATAAACAATTCAGCAGGACCGCCTGTTTTAAAAGTCGTATAAAGCCTCATTGGCTCGTTTAAACGGTAAGTTATTTTTCTTTCGTCAAGACTGCTAATCAATCTGTTCAAAGAATTACCTCCAAAAATCAATATGTAACAAGTGCTGCACCGATTATACCTGCATCGTTACCGAGAGTTGCACGGCAAATTTCAGTCTGTTTCTCCTGCATTTTACTGTAACGCCACTTTGCGACATATTCTCTCAGAGGTGCAAGTAAGGTTTCACCTTCATTACAGATACCGCCGCCGAAGCATATCATTTCGGGCTGGAAAATATTTACAATATCCGTAGTGCCGATAGCAATATATCTGATATAGTTATCGACAACCTTTTTACCTGCAGCATCCCCTGCTCTCATGGCATCGAAAGCAGTTCTGCCGCCTGCATTATTAATATCTCCGCCGCAAAGTTCCCACATCTTGCTGTCCTTATTAGCTTCCATAGCAGCTTTTGTCTGGTTAACAAGCGCAGTAGCAGAAGCATATCTTTCAAAGCAGCCTACTCTGCCGCAGTTACACTGTTCACCGTCAAATTTTATAGTGATATGACCGAGTTCACCGCCGGCATCATTACATCCGGCAAGAACCTTACCGTCAAGAATAACGCCACCGCCGACACCTGTGCCCAGAGTGATTGCTATAAAGCTTTTCTTGCCCCTGCCTGAGCCTGCGAGAGCCTCACCTAAGGCAGCACAGTTAGCATCGTTTTCGATGTATACCTTTACATCGGGAATTTTATCGTTAATGAGCTTAACTGCGGGAACATGGTCAAAATAAAGGTTATTGGCATAAAGGATTACACCGTTCTCCTTGTCACAAGAACCCGGTGTGCCGATACCGATAGATTCAATCTCAGAAATGTCCACTCCTGCATTCTCACAAGCAGCATAAATACATTTTACGATATCATCAAAAATTTCTTCAGCAGGACGGGGAATATTGGTTTTAGCCTTTCCTGTACCGATAATTTTATAGTTGCTGTCTATAACACCTACTGCAATATTTGTTCCGCCTAAATCTACACCAATTTTGTACATAATAAATCTCCTTTATTCAGGCAATTAAAAATTGCCCCATATTTTAAGTTCCTCTTCCTGAGGGATAATATCGTCAGCCATACCCAGGTTATGCATAAGCTCACGTGCGGCATTGTAACCCATTTTCTTCTGTCTGTTATTCATAGCGGCTACTTCGATAATTACCGCAAGGTTACGTCCCGGCTTTACGGGAACTACAGTGTGAGGTACTTTAACACCGAGAATTTCAGTGTACTCATTTTCCATACCCATACGGTCATAGACCTTTTCACTGTCCCAGGGCTCAAGCTCAATAACCATATCAATCTTTTCTGCAAGCTTAACGGCACCCATACCGAAAATACGTCTGGCATTAATGATTCCGATACCGCGAAGCTCAATAAAGTGTCTTATATTATCAGGAGCTGAGCCGACGATGGTTCTCGCACCTGTTTTCTTGATTTCCACAGCATCATCAGCTACAAGACGGTGTCCGCGCTTAATAAGCTCGACTGCAGTTTCACTTTTACCTACACCGCTGTCACCTAAAATAAGCACACCTTCACCGTATACTTCGACAAAAACGCCGTGACGGGTTATTCTTTCAGCCAATTCAACATTAAGGTAACCTATAACTGCCGCCATTGCTCTCGAGGTTGAGTCGTTACTGAGAAGCACAGGCACATTATACTTGGGCGCAAATTCAAGGATTTCAGAAGGACAAGGAAGCGTTCTCGTGATAATTACACAAGCCGGCTCCATAGCCATAAAACGCTCAACCCTTTCCCGTCTTTCCTCATCAGGGTAGCTGTTTATATATTCAACTTCTGTTTTACCTAAAAAGTTAACCCGACGGTTATCAAAAAAGTTTTCATAACCCGAAATAAACAAGCCGGGTCTGTTAACATCAGGTGACGAAATAAAAATCTCGTCAGGAGCCTTTGGTAAATATAAAGTTTCCATCTGCAGATCTTTGAGAAATTTTGCCAGAGAAACACTGTATTTTGACGGCATAACCCACCTCCGTTAATTTTATGTTCCTGCGATTATATATAATAACCGAACATAATTATACCTGTACATTATATAATAAAAAAAAGAATATGCCAACAGTTTTTAGCAATATTTTTTTAAAAAATATGATAATTTTATTAATTTCTTCCTGTTAAAGAAAAAACAGACGGCTGTTTTACCGTCTGTTATATAATTACACGTGATTTTTCACTGCGTTCTTTCCGTAAAATTGTATCCTTTTCGAGAGGTGCATCGCATTCAAAAGAAAACTTCATCATAGCGTGATTTGTTGACTCGATTCTTTCGCCGTCAGCGTTTTTAAGATTTTTAGCCACAACAGTAAATGGCTTTTCACCTACAGGCATTACTTCAATTTCATCACCGTCAAAGAAGCGGTTTCTCTGAGTACAGTAAGCCACTCCATTTTCATAGCTGTCAACAACTGCAACTACATCCCATTCTCTGTTATATCCGCCTTTGTAGCTGATATTGGCATCCTCAGTAGGAGCCCCGAAAAAGAATCCTGTGCAATAATCACGGTAACTGACTCGCCTCATTTCATCCAGTATCCACTGCTCAGGTATATAGTCATCCGAAGGATTCTCAAAGTAACCGTCTATAGCCTTTCTGTATGCATTTGTAACCACAGAGACATAGTAATCCGATTTTGCTCTGCCTTCAATTTTAAAACTGGTAATACCGGCCTTTATCATCTGAGGAATATGCTCAATCATACACATATCCTTTGAGTTGAGAATATATGTTCCCCCGTCGCCCTCATATACAGGGAAATACTGACCAGGTCTTGTCTCCTCCATAAGAGAATACTTCCAACGGCAGGGCTGTGCACACTCACCTTTATTGGCATCTCTGTTTACGAGATAATTCGAAATAAGACATCTTCCTGAAAAGGATACACACATAGCACCGTGAACAAAGCATTCAATATCCATATCATCAGGAATATTTGCCCTGAGGGTTTTGATTTCACTCATACTCAGCTCGCGTGCCGTGACAACTCTTTTCGCTCCGAGCTTATAAAAAGCATTGGCGGAGGCATAGTTCACTATGCCCGTCTGGGTTGAAATATGAATTTCAATTCCGGGAGCATATTTTTTAGCATATTCGAGAACGCCCATATCGGAAATGATTAGAGCATCAACTTCAGCTTTCACAGCGTTTTCGAAAAATTCAGGTAAAAGCTCAATTTCGTTACTTCGCGGTAAAACATTACAGGTAAGATATACCTTGACTCCTCTTTCGTGAGCATAAGAAACAGCCTCACGGAGCTCGTCCTTATCAAAATTCGCAGGTGCGGCTCTCATACCGAAAACCGTTCCGCCTAAATACACGGCATCTGCACCGTATCTTATAGCGGATTTAAGCCGTTCCATATCACCGGCCGGAGCAAGAAGCTCAGGCTTTTTAATACTGTTTTTCATTTCCTTCTCCATTATCTGCCGTAAAGCACTTTTTCTGTATTTGCCTGATGTTCGCTTGCCGTCTCCGCAAGGAAAATATCACCCTTATCATTATGGCAGAAGAAATGATAGTCACTGTCCTCAGGATACAGAGCTGCACGGATAGCTGCAGCGCTGGGGTTACAGATAGGTCCGGGAGGCAATCCCTGATTGCTGTAAGTGTTATAGGAATTAAGATAAAGATTATAGTAAAAATCAGAGAAAAGATTAAACTCTTTAAGGGAAAGAACATAATCTTTAGTAGAGTTCATATCAATGGACGGATATGTGGCACTGTCCTTAAGTCGGTTATGGATTACTGATGAAATGGCATCCATCTGCGTTGTATCCTTGGCTTCTCTCTGAATAATGGAAGCGATTGTAATTATCTGATCGACGGACATTCCGAGTTCCTTTACTCTGTCGTTATATTCATCCTTCCACTTATTATCAAAGTTGTTCAGAAGCTTTTTGATTACTGAGCCGGCGTTTTCACCAATAAAGAAGTCATAAGTGTCAGGGAAAAGGTAACCCTCGGCTTTGAGATATCTTCCGTTAACCGTACCGATACTGCTGATAAAATCAAACTGACTGCCGATAATATCAAGGTTAGCATAAAGCTTATCTGCCTGACAAACATTATATTTTTCCAATTTTTCAAAAATCTGTGCAACTGTCCAGCCTTCCGGGAAAGTAAGTCTTACAGTATCCTTATATCCGCTGCTCGAAACCATAATCTCTTCCAGAATGCTTTCTATTCCCATCTCCGCATTAAGGAAATATGTTCCGGGAGAATATTTTATTCTGACGGTCTCATACTGTTCTGTTTCTTTATTATAGCGTCTGACTTCATCGTAGTGGCGGAATTTACAGAATATATCCGTTATAAGCGGCTGCTTAATAAGACCGGCACTTTTAATAATATCAAAGACTTCCTCATACTCCGTAACTTCAGGCGGAATATAAACAGAAATATAATCGTCATTACCGCTTTTGTCAATAACAAGAATGTCATTAATAGTAGTCATAGCAACAGTTGACGCGGTAACTGTTAGAATTGAAATAAAAATTATGCAAACACAAGCGACAAGAACAGAATTGATAAAGTTATATCTTTTGTTTATGGATTTTTTCTTTTTCTGTTCAGCAGTCAGAGTTTTTTTGACACTCTGTGTTCCGCTTTTCTTAATCGCAGGTCTTCCGGCTGAGGATACACCTTTACCTGCACTGACGTTCTGCGGAGCTGCAGGTCTGTTAACTGCAGGCTTTTGACCGCGAGTAGTCTTTTCTCTGTCAGTAGGAGAGTCGATTCTAACCGTATTCTGAACCGAATCATTCTTTCTCTGAATGGAAGCAAGATACTCCTTACCTGTTATTTCCTTAACAGGAGGTTCGTTCTCTCTTCTGACCGATGGGACAATATCGGGAATAGAGGATGCTTCCTCAGGTAAATGTACCTGAAACTTTTTTGGTTTAGGCTGACTCATACCTCCTGTGACAGATGCTGTTCTGCCGCGGGTAGACTGAATATTTTCACTGAAATCACCTAAATTTGATTTTGTAATCTGAGGCGGTACAGATGCAGTAGTTTTTTGCGCAGGCACTGTATCTTCATTACGGAAACGATCATCCATATTAAATCCTCCTTTACTTTGTTTCGTATATTTTTTTATCAGTAATAATCATATCAACTTCAACATCATATTTGTCACGGGGAAGCTCATCACAAAAGCACTCATCATAACACAAGCCTACTGTCTTCCCCTGAAAACTACTTAAAAACCGATCATAGTAGCCTTTACCGTAACCGAGGCGAAACCCATGCATATCAAAAGCAATAGCCGGAACAATACAAAGGTCTTTTTCCCCATAAGTTGCTTTACTGCACACGGTTACATCAGGCTCCTTCAGGAAAAATGACCCGTCAGAAAGAGATTTATCTGTGTTCTCAATGAAGTAAAAATCCATATTACCTTCATCGTCCGAGCATCTTGGAAGAGCAACCTTTTTTCCCTGTGAAAGAGCAAAATCAATAAATTTCAAAGTATCAACTTCGGATTTTACAGAATAATAGGCAAAAATCGTATCAGCACTCAGAAACAACTCACAGCTGATAAGCGAGCCGAAAATGCGGTTGTCTTTATTTACGTTTTTTGCCGCCAAGCGGATTTTTTTATATTTATCCCTCAGCAAATTTTTATTTAATGTTATCTGCATTGAATTGACCTGCGGATTTCTTCTGCTTTCTCAGCACCCGAAATAGCAGAAACGATTTCAAGACCGAAATCTACTGCTACACCGGCACCTTTCGCAGTAATGAAATTACCGTCACGTACTACATATTCACTGCTGATTACAGCACCTTCAAGGTCTTTTTCGAAACCCGGATAAGCAATAGCATTTCTGCCGTTAAGCAAACCTTTATGTCCCAGAACGGACGGAGCGGCACAGATAGCGCAGACAAATTTTCCCTCAGAAACAGCAAAATCAACAGCTTTCTGAACGGCTCCACTCTTTTCGAGGTTAAGAGTACCCGGCATACCGCCGGGCAAAATCACGCCCAGCAAATTTTTATCAAGGACAATTTCGCTCTCATTGCAGTCGCACTCAACTTTTATACCGTGAGCACCTTCGGCAGTTTTACCGCTGATGCCGACAGTCTTAAGCTCGATACCTGCTCTTCTTATAATATCTATGGCGGCAATTGCTTCAACTTCCTCAAAGCCGTTTGCTAAAAAACAGTAAATCATTATTTTATCTCCTTAATCCAAGGCAATATTCATATAAACATCACCCGAAATATATTTTTTCATTTTTTCATCGGCAAAATATACCATACCGTATTTATTTTCTCTGCATTCACAGAAACCACTCAAATCATGAGGTGAAACTACAGTAGTTCCCTCGCTTAATCTGTTTAAAAATACTTTGGTATTCTCTGTAAAATTTTCTGCGGAGCTTACATACTCCAAAACCTCGCTCTTGTCACCGCTGATTATATAGTAACTGTCAGCACTGTTTTGCACTAAATTGAAGCCGGCATAGTGAAGGCACGAAAGAGCATAGTTCAATCCTTCATCTGCAAAATTAAAATAAGAACCCGGTAAACTTTTCCGCAAAGCAAAAAAATCTTTATTACTCATACTGTGAGTTGGCGCACTGTCCAATCCGGATTTAATATTAACTGAAACATAGTTTTTCATTACCGATTCAAATCCGAATCTTCCGTAATAACCGTAAAGGCCCTCATCAGCAGGAACAAGAGAAATAAAAGATATATTATTATCTTTAATATACTGCTGTGCCTCCTTTAACAGCTTAGCCATAAGCCCCTTGCCTCTGTGATTTACCGCAGTAGCCGCAGCATAAAGGTATCTGCCTTCAAAAACCGCTTTCTCTGTTTTTATATAGCCTTTAAGAAGATATAATACAGAAACAACCTCGCCGCTGATAACTTCAGCAAAGCACTCTGTAGGTGTATAACCGTTATAAAACAGAAGATTGACATAATCTTCACTGTCGCCAAAAGTATCAATCCATAATTTTTTAAGTGATTCGGTATATCTACTGACATCAATTAGCATTTTTAAACCACGCCTCGTATTTTTCAGGTAAGAACTCAGGATAATAAGAAAGCTTTGCCTTTCTTAAATTCTCAAGCCCTAAATCGTCTTCTCTGTCAATGTATTTATATCCGGAAAGCTCATTTTCTACAAACTGCTGGTTAATCATAGGATAAGCGCCTCTTATACTGGAGAAAGCCTTCTCGAAATGAACACAGAAAGTATCGCTTCTGATCTGGGCTCCCATAGCAAAAGCGATTACCTTACCGTCAATCCTGAGAACGGCACCTTTACAGCCTAAATCATCAAAGTTTTCGAAGACACGACGGATTATCTGTAATTCCTTTTCAAGGTCTTCACTGTAAAGGCTTCCGCTGCTTTCAATCCATTCCACATTCATATTGTAACAGTCTTCAATGTTTTCCTTGGTCATTCTTTCGTAGGACCAGTTGTAATTTTTTTTGAAGAAAGATATATGGTTTCTTTTCGGCTGATACTTTTTACCGACAAGATTTATAAGGTCTTCACTTTTATAAATATAGTCACTGCCGTCTCTGTCAAGCTCAATGTCAAAGCATTCACCGTAAAGTGTTCTGAGTTCATCAGCCTCATTTTTTCCGAGGCCGAAAAGATAGCAGGGCTCACTCTGAAGCCTCATATCTTCCATAATCAGTTCTATAGCTTTTTTAATGTCACCATTTCCTACAGGATAACAGTAACCTATAGTGCCGTCAGTGAAGCAGCGTGTAACAAGAAAGCCTTCAACATCAGCAATTTCAAGTCTCATTTTAGCTGTATATGAAAAAATATTTGAAAAAGAATACTCACACGTCAGATCATCACGGTTTGAAAGCCGTTCAGTGACCCAAATTTTATCACTGATTTCAGGTTTATGATAGTCAATCATTTTTAATAAGTTTCCTTTCAACTGTATGGCAAACTGCCTCAGAAATTTCTTCAACAGTAAAAGGTTCGCCATTATCACCGCATTTTATAACTTCCCAACCTAACTTTTCAGCAGCATAAACCGCCGCCTTGTGACAGGAAAGAAGGTATTCCACATCTCTCTCGTGTACATCCTTTTTCTTTTCATCGCCCGAATATCTTTTGAGCAGAAGTTTCTGCGAAATATCAACGGGCATATCAAGATAAATTACGCAGTCAGGCTCAGGAACGCCTACTTTATTGTATTCAAAATCAAAAAGCCATTCTAAATATTCATCCCATTCGCTTTCGGGAAGCTTGGTCATCTGATGTGCCGCATTGGAAGTGGTATATCTGTTTGCAACGGTGATTTTTTCGGACTCATATTCCTTCTGCCAGTGTTTTTTAAAACTCGCATAACGGTCAACTGCATAAAAGGTTGATGCAGCATAAGCATTAACATCGGAAGGCTTGTCCCCCAATTCACCGCCGAGATACATTTTTACAAGTGTACTTGAGCTATCTGAATAAAAAGGCAGGTCAAGATTATAAACACCGAAGCCTTTTTCTTTCAGATAACCTGACAGCAGCTCAGCCTGAGTAGCCTTGCCACTTCCGTCGAGCCCCTCAATAACAATCATTTTACCCATAAGGCACCTCTTAATAAGTAAGAATAACTGCAAAAATCACAAGGGTTTCATCCTTGCTTTGGTTTGCTATAGAATGCTCCTGACCTGAAAGGCAGATACAGCTGTCGCCTGCACGCAGAATTTCTGTTTTACCGTTGTCATTGTATGTAGCAGTACCCTCGATGATGTAGAAAATTTCTTCCTCATTTTCATGTATATGCGCACCGATGGAGCATCCGGGCTCAAGAGTGATGGTAGCAACCAATCTGGATGCACCCAAATATTCACCTTTATCAAACACATTTTTTATCACAGCCTGTCCGTTACCGCCGCGCATCTCAACTTTAATATCTGCAGTCATATCTGCGTTTCTTTTAATCATAATTTCGCACTACCCCTATTCTAAAGAATATATTCCTTAAGATTATAGCAAGTATTTACATTTTAATCAATGTTTTTTTAACATTTTTTTCGTTCATATGAAAATTGAAACACTTTCGCAAGAAAATGATTGACAAAACAGGCTTATTAACTTAAAATAGTACTGAAATATGAAGATAAGGAAGTGACAATATGCCTAAATACGGTGCTTATATTATCGGTTTATCAGACTGCGATGAAAAGGTCTGTGCCGCTGCGGGCAGAATTTCCACACAGGAAGGAACCGCTTTAGAAATTTTTGATAAATCACAGGATAAAGAAAAAAACCGTAAGCTTATCAGCAAGGTTACGAAATCAGGGCACACGTCAACTATTGAACATATATTTTTCAATATTGCCTTTGAAAATGTCAGCGTAGTCGTTGAGCAGTTTATGATTGAATTCAGATTAGCTTCTTTCACCGTGAAATCAAGACGCTACGTTGATTTTACCGATTGCGGTTATCTGGTGCCCGAGTTCAAATGCGACGAAGATAAAGAAAAGTATATCGCTTTGATGAATAAAATGTTTTCCGCTTATGCTTATCTCACTGAAAGAGATGTACCGAAAGAAGACGCACGTTTCGTGCTTCCCTACTGCTTCTATTCAAACTTTTTATGTTCACTCAACGGAAGAGAAATGGTCAATGTGCTCTCGGCTATGATCTACGGAAGAGGCAGAAAAATCAAAGAAATATACGAAATAGGTCTTTCACTTCTCACTCAGTGCAGAGAATATGCTCCCGGTGTATTTACTGACTTCGAACTCAAGGGCGAAAAATATAACGATGAACCTGATTTCGGTTTTATCACCGACAGCGAATCCGTCTATTCCTCAGATGAGCTTTGTGAAATTTTAAGTGTTACACCCGACGGAGAAAAAAATATAGCCCGATGTGCCCTCATCGAAAACGGAAACTATTCAGCTGACACCATCGAAAAGATTATCTCTTCACGCAATAATGTAAATACGGTTCTCGAAAGGCTTGTGCATTCATCCAGGCCCAGAGCTCTCGAATCCTATAACTGCACAGTAAGATTCAACGGCGTTTCTCTTTCAACACTCACTCATTTCGCAAGACACAGAGTTCAGAGCATCTGCATTCCGAATCTTATCAAAGCAGACAGAAATAATTATGTTCTGCCGAAAACAGTACAAAATGACCCTAAGCTAACTGAAGTTTATACTGATGCATTTGAGAGTATGAAAACTTTCTACAAAGAACTCTGCTCTAAAGGTTACGATGATAATGTCCTTATTTATTGCGTACTCAGCGGTAATACTGTCGATTTCGTAACGACAATGAATGCAAGAGAAATGATGCTTTTCTTTAAGCTCAGAAGCTGTACGAGAGCACAGTGGGAAATACAGGAATTCGCTGTGGACTTTCTTAAAAAGCTCCGCAAAATCTCACCTGACTTATTCTCTTTCTACGGTCCGAGCTGTTATGCGACAGGCGCCTGCCCTGAAGGCAGAATGACCTGCGGAAGAGCGTCAGAAATCAAAGAAAGATTCAAAGCATTATAAAATTTTCGACTCAGCACATTCAGATGCTGAGTCGTTTTTTTGTGCATTTATGCGTGGAAATAAACCCCCAGTTCTACTGGGGGCGAAGAAGGCTTCTAGCAAAGCCAAAAACGGCCAGCTTTATGCAAGCCGAATACTGTTAGAGCTATCTTATAAAATAGAACCAACAAAAAACAGAAAGTTTTTAACCTATTTATGGGTAGCAGTGCGTGTAATGCTATGATATTATTCAGCGCCCCTTTTAGGGGTTAAGCCAGTTATAACCCCTTATAGGGGTG
>JAZNMU010000084.1:0-97997 GCA_045579865.1 Acutalibacteraceae bacterium | reverse complement strand
TGTCCATTTCATAAGCACGGCTTTCAGATATAAAAACGAAAGCTTAGTCAGAACGGCAGAGGAAATGAACGGTTATTTTAAGGAATATAACCTCGGCGAAAGCAAAGGCTGGTTTTTCTTTGATTTCCCCGACAATACAATAGCTGAAAAGTTTACCGAAGGAGAATAATTATGGCAAAGAAAGAAAAAAGATTTATCATAACCGAAAAGGAAGGCAGTGAGCTTACAACCTTTTTTCAGGTGATAGTTGATAAAAATACAGGTGTAAACTATCTTATGACGAAATCCGGCTACGGAGCAGGCATTACTCCCCTTCTGGACAGAGAAGGCAAACCTATAATAACATCCGTGGCAACCTTTGAAGAATAAACAGACAGGAGATATAATATGAAGTTAGCAGTTTTAGGCGGTGGCGGTGTACGTTCACCCTTTTTAGCCAAATCAATCGCCCTCGGCGCCAAAGACACAGGCATTACCGAGGTAGTATTTATGGATATAGATAAAGAGAAGCTTTTCACCTACGGTGTCATAGCAAAAAAAATAGCCTCTCTAATTGCACCTGACCTTGACTTTTCTCTCACTCTTGATGCAGACGAAGCACTGAAGGATGCGGATTTCATCATCACCACTATCCGTGCCGAAGGTGACGAGGGCAGAGTTTTCGACGAAAGAACAGCCCTTAATCTCGGTGTTCTCGGTCAGGAAACCACAGGTGCAGGCGGCTTCGCTATGGCACTGCGATCCATACATACTCTTATGGAATACTGCGAAAAAATAAAGAAGCTCTCTAAGAAGGATGCTCCTGTTTTCAACTTCACTAACCCCAGCGGTCTCGTTACGCAGGCACTGCGTACTATGGGCTACAGCAACGTTTACGGCGTGTGCGATGCCCCCAGCGGATTCCTCCGTCAGCTTAAGAATATGACAGGCAGAGAGAGTCTTACCTGCGAATGCTTCGGTCTTAACCACCTTTCCTGGTTCTTCGGGTTCAAAGACGGTGACGAGGACTGCACAGATGAAATTTTAAACCATCCCCGACTTTACGAGGACACGGAAATGGTACACTTCGACAGAGAGCTTGTGTCAATTTCCGACAATTATCTCCCAAACGAATATCTTTATTTCTACCATTACCGTGATAAGGCTGTCTCCTCCGTTCTTTCCGGTGCCAAGACAAGAGGCGAAACCATCCTCGAAATCAATAATATGATGATGGAAGAAATGCGCACTATAGATGTAGAAAATGAATTCGAAAAGGCCTTCCACTGCTTTATGAAGCATTATGCTATGCGTGAGGACAGTTATTTTTCCATTGAAACAGGCCACTTGAGAAAAGAGAAATTCCCCGTACCCACAGTAGAAGAATATCTTGCACAGCCTGAAAAGGGCGGTTATGCTGCCGTAGCTCTCGAGTTCATCAAGGCTATGAATACAGGCAAGCCTGTTCAGATGGTTCTCTCTGTTCCCAATGAGGGGGCACTCGACTTCCTCGATAATGACGATGTATGTGAGCTTACCTGCACCGTTGATAAGGAGGGAGTCCATCCCCATAGAATAACAAATGTTCCCACTATGCAGAAAAACCTCATCCGTGCCGTAAAGGACTACGAAAACCTCACCGTAGAAGCTATTATGAAAAAGGACAGACAGAAGGCCGTCAAGGCTCTTACTGTTCATCCTCTTATCTGCTCTTATCCCATAGCAGAAAAACTGGTAGATGCTTACACGGAAAAATACGGAAAATACATAGGTAAATGGCATGGGTAAAACAGTTTTAAAGGAGACGGTAACCCACCTCCGTCCGGACGACAGTAAGAGCAACAGCTATATCCCCTTCACCGTCCCCGAAGGAATAAAAAAGCTTTTCATCACTTACTCCTATTCTCCGAAAATCTTGGAGGATAAAGAGAAAAGCTATGAGCTTATCAGAGAAAACATTCTCCGTGACGCTCCCGATGATCTGGACAGATACACAGATTATGAGGAATTTATGCCCCTTAAAAATCTTGTGACTGTTTCTCTTGACTCACCCGTGGAATTTCGCGGTGCGGCTCACCGTCACGACGAAAATCAGTATCACGAAATAAGCAAGGATTTTGCTTCTCTCGGCTTTCTTAAGGGAGAAATAAATGCAGGTCAGTGGACACTTTCCCTTAATGTCCACGCCGTAGTTACGGATGTATGCACCTGCAGAATAAAAATCGAAGGCGAGGCAGAACAATGAAAAAATGGTATCCCTGTGAGCTTCACTGTCATACCCTTCATTCCGACGGAAGCTTCAGTGTAAAAGAGCTTTTGGGCACAGCCAAGGAAAGACACCTTTCGGCCATCTGTCTCACCGACCACAACACCGTATCAGGCTGGGACGAGGTGGATCTGTATGCCGAAATTCCAGTTCTCAAGGGAACGGAATACACCACCTATCACGGACACATTCTTTCCCTTAATGCGGGAAAAATGATCGACTGCTTTAATATAACTGACATTGACAAAGAATTACGGATTATCCGTGAAAGCGGTGGTCTCGTCGGTATGGCACATCCCTATCAGCTCGGTACCCCTATATGCACAGGCGGACGCTGGGACTACGATGTGAAGGATTTTTCTCTCGTCAATTATATGGAAATATGGTCCGAGGGAGAAATGCTGATGACTCCCGCCAATCACAGAGCAAGAAAATGGTGGTTATCTCTTTTAGATGAAGGCTACCGCATCGCTCCCACCTTCGGCAGAGACTGGCACAGAACTGACGGAAACAAACTGACAGGCGCCTGCACCTTCCTGCACATCGACGGAGAAATCACTGCCGAAAAAATGAAGAGTGCCATAAAGGAAGGTCGAACACAGCTTTCTCTCGGCATCTTTATGAATATAAGCACCGACGGAAAAACCGTAGGAGACACGGTAAAAAACGGCAAAGCAGAGTTTGAAATCATTTTGGATTCTTCCAGAGCCGAGCTTTTCAAAGAAGAATATGCTCTTTCCCCCGAAACCGTCAGGGTTATAACAAAAGGTGGAAAAACAGCTTATGAGGGCAAAGCCGGTGACGGCAAAATCACCCTCGCGCTTGAAGAAAACAGCTATTATGTTTTCGAGCTGTGGGGAAGGCTGAACGGTGAAGAAAATCACCTGATTTCCCTTTCGTCACCAATATACACATAATATATTTTAAGGAGAAAAGATTATGGAAAAGACAAAAGAAAAACGCTATGTCGGCGTTAAGGAAACCCTTATTTACGGCATAGCAAACGGCGGACAGTGCATCGGCTACAATATGATGACGGCACAGAGAGCCTTCTTCCTTGTAAGCGTTTTCGGTGTGCCTGAAATCGTAGTTTCCACCATGCTTACCGTTATGGCCTTCTGGGATGCCTTCAATGACCCCCTTATGGGCGCAGTCGTTGACAAAACCAGAACCCGCTTCGGTAAACTCAGACCCTACCTTATATTTGTACCTATTTTCTTAGGTATCACTACGGTGCTGTTTTTCGGCGGTCCTATCTTCCTGACCGATGCTGCATCCAAGCCTATGAGAATAGTATATATGTGCATTACATACTTTATCTGGGAGTTCTTCTATACTATCGGTGATATTCCGTTCTGGGGACTTTCCTCAGCTATTTCTCCCAGTCCTCTCGACCGTTCAAGAGTCATCAAGTCCGCCCGTCTTATTTCAGGCATCATCGGCGGTATCCCCGGCATTATCATCACAGTATGCATCGACCTTTCGAGAAACGGTACCATACCTCTTTCTCTTTCACAGGTATTCTTTGTACTGAGCATTATCGCAGGTACCTTCGGTATGTATCTTTTCTCACTGGCAGGCACCAAAACAAAAGAAAGAGTCGTATATGTCAACGAAGAGCCGAAGCTCAGCGAATGCTTTGCATTCCTTTTCAAAAACAAGCCGCTGGTTCTCATTATGCTTTCAAACCTCATTTCAACTCTCGGCGGTATCGGCGGCACCTTCAGTGTTTACTATTACTACAATGCACTCGGCGTAAACAGCCTTTCACTTTTAGCAGGCCTCCCCGGTACTATTATCGGTTGGGTAACATATCCGCTTATGGCTATTCTGGAAAAGCGCTGGACATCAAGACAGATTGTTGTAAGAGTTGCTCTTATGAACGCTGCTGTAACAGCTCTCATTTTCCTGCTTGGCAGCAAACACTATACAAATATGGGCGTTATCGTACCTCTGCTTATGATTCAGGGTATGTCAAACGCATTCAACGCCTCAATCGGTGCTGTTATTCCCACTAAGATGATAAGCGAAACCATCGACTATATGGAATACGAAACGGGTAAAAGAAACGAGGGTATGGCATTCTCTGTGCTCACCTTTATGGGTAAGCTTACAGGAACCTTATCCACAGCTCTCGGTACTGCCCTCATTCCCGTTGTAGGTCTCGTAAGAGACGAAGCAACACAGATGATGGTTGTTTCTGATACCTCTCCCATAAACACAAGGTTCTGGCTCTGGGCACTCATTACAGTCATTCCCTCAGTCCTCGGTCTTTTCGCACTTATTCCTTATAAGTTCTATGATCTTGAGGGAGAAAAGCTCAGAAACATCCAGACTGAAGTTCAGAAAAGAAGAGAAGAGGCTTCTGCAAAGCTCGTAAAGGAGGAAGTATAATGGATAAATGTCCCAAATGCGGCAAAAAACTGAGTATGTTTTATGTCAAGCAGACCTGCAAAGAATGTGGCTGTAATATACTTTACTACGATATGGACAAAAGGCTCGAGGAAGATGCGGTTCAGGCTGAAAAAGAATTCGAAGCCCTCGAAAAATTCCTCGACAAGGTAACCCCCTCTTTTATAAAAAAGAGAAAGGAAAATAAAAATGAAGATAACGGTATTGAGTGATAATATTTCGCCTGATAAATCCTCTCTTAAAAGCGAATGGGGACTTTCCTTTCACATTGAGCAGAACGGAAAAGCCTACCTTCTCGACACAGGTGCTTCCTCACTCTTTTCCAAAAACGCTGAAAAGCTCGGTATAGACCTGTCTCAGGTGGATATGGGCATACTCTCTCACAGCCACTATGACCACGCTGACGGTATGGGCGAGTTTTTCACGCTCAATAAAACTGCACTTTTTTATATCAGTTCGAAATGCGAAGATAACTGCTACGGAAAAAGATTTATCTTCTCAAAGTATATCGGTATAAAAAAGGGCCTTACAAAAAAATACAAAGACAGAATCGTCCGTGTAAAAGGCAGTATAAAGCTCTGCGACGGTGTACATCTTATCTGCCACACAAGTGACAATCTGCAGGCAACAGGCAAAAAGACAGGTCTTTATAAAAAGATAAACGGCAGACTCACACCCGATGACTTCGACCATGAGCAAAGCCTCGTTTTCGAAACAGAAAAAGGACTTATAATTTTTAACAGCTGCAGTCACGCCGGTCCCCAAAACATTCTCCGTGAAATTAAATCAGCCTTTCCTGAAAAGAATATGTATGCTTATTTTGGCGGTCTCCACCTTTATAAAAGCAGTGAAAAGGAAATCCGTCATATGGCAGAGGTGCTGAAAGAAAGCACTTTACAGCTCATTGTAACAGGTCACTGCACAGGAGACAAGGCTTACAAGATTCTTAAGGAAACCTTGGGCGACCGTCTCTCTCAGCTTTCCGTAGGCAAGGTAATTGAAATATGACAAAAGAAGAAATAAGAGAAAAACTGTTCTCTCTGCGTGACGAAAAGTATGCAGACTTTACGGCGGTTCTTATTCCCACTCTGCCGAGAGAAAAGTTCATCGGTGTACGCACTCCCGCTCTGCGCTCTCTGGCAAAGGAGATATACAGAAGCGGTGACTATAACGGTTTTCTCGATGACCTTCCCCACAAATACTACGAGGAGGATAATCTTCACGGCTTTATTATCTGTCAGATGAAGGATATCTACGGATGTATTTCAGAGCTACGCCGTTTCATTCCCTTTACGGATAATTGGTCAACCAATGACTGCACCCGTCCGCCCGTGCTTAAAAAGCATCCCGAAAAGACCCTTGGTCTTGCCTTGGAATTTTTAAAGGCAGAGGACACTTACACTATAAGATACGGCATAGGTTTACTTCTTTCGTATTTTCTCGACGAACACTTTGATGAAAGCCACCTCAGGCTTGTCTCGGAAATTAAGAGTGGCGAATACTATGTAAATATGATGATAGCCTGGTACTTTGCCACAGCTTTAGCCAAACAGTATGAAAGCACTCTGCCCTACATAGAAAAACGCATTCTTTCCCCGTGGGTCCATAACAAGACAATACAGAAGGCAGTGGAAAGCTACAGGGTGAGCGACGAGAAAAAATCCTATCTGAGAACACTTAAAATCAAAAGCAGATGATTGACTTTTTATCTGTTATTTAATATTATAAGTAAGTAAATTAATTCTTTGAAAAAAAGAAGGAGGATAAATATGACACAAAAATTTTACGCTTTTTACAAAAAGATAGTCGCCCTCATTATGTCGGCGCTTCTTTCACTCGGCATTACCTTCGGTGACGGCGGTGAAAAGGACTTTGACCGTCCCGATGCAAACTCTGTTTCAGAGTACAGCCTCGAGTACAGCGATTATGCTTTATCCGTCGATGCAGAAGACGAAGTGCACGACATCAGCGATATGCTTTTCGGTATCTTCTTCGAGGATATCAACTTCGCCGCTGACGGCGGACTTTATGCCGAAAAGGTGGTTAACCGTTCCTTCGAATACGGTGTGCTCGCCGCTGACGATGAGCTTCACGGCTGGAGCGGTATAGGCAACGCAAAATATTACATAGAAACTTCTGATGCTCTCAACAAAAACAACCCTCACTACGCAGTAATCGAAAATGACGGCACAGATCTTTCTGGTATTGCAAATAAAGGCTTCCTTGAGGGTATGGCTATAGAAAAGGAAAAGTATGAGCTTTCCCTTTATGCCAAAGGCGATGCTGACATCACTGTAAGGCTCGTAGCAGACGGCAAAACCGCAGGTGAAGCAGTTATCACAGGTATCACAGACGAATGGTCAAAGTATGAGGTTTCCTTCGATTCTTCACTTTCCGCTCACGAAAAGGTTTACCTTCAGGTGCTTATCGGTAATGGTAAGGTGGCTGTGGATATGGTTTCTCTTTTCCCCGCTGACACCTATAAGGGTCACGGTATGAGAAAGGACCTGGGCGAAAAATTAGAAGCACTTAACCCCTCCTTCCTTCGTTTCCCCGGCGGCTGTGTAATTGAAGGTTGGGACAAAGAATCAATGTATGACTGGAAGGCATCTCTCGGTGTAGATAAGGACACTGACCTTCCCCTTGAATTCAATGGTTTATACGGCGACGTTGCTGCCCGTTCCTACGGTACAAACCTCTGGACAAACTTAAGTCTCACCGAAGACACTCTCCCCTGCTATATGAGCTACGGTCTCGGCTTTTATGAATATTTCCAGTTGGCTGAAGACCTCGGTGCTATCGGTGTTCCCGTTATTAACTGCGGTATTTACTGCCAGATGAGAGGTAAGGGCCCCGTAGAGATGTACGAAGCAGACGGCAAAACCTATACTGCCGAATTCGCACAGTATCTCGACGATATGCACGACCTTATCGAGTTCTGCCGCGGTGACGTAAACTCCACTTGGGGCAAGGTAAGAGCCTCTCTCGGCCACGCTGAGCCTTTTGAGCTCAAATACATCTGCATCGGTAACGAGCAGGAGGGTCAGATTTACTTCGACCGCTATGTAGCCTTCCTTGACTACTTCAATGAAAAGAAAGCAGACTATCCCGACCTTTATGAAGGTCTCGAGCTTATCTATTCCTCAGGTGCAGACGATGCCACAAGCGGCGCTAACTATCTTGCCTCCTACGAATTCGCAAAGAATTACGCTGAAAAGAACGGCATCACAGACATAATGGACTTTGCAGGCGCTACTGACCATCACTACTATAACACACCTGACTGGTTCCTCGAAAATACTGACCACTATGACCCCGAAAACTATTCAAGAGACATCGAAGGTATGACAGACACCCACTACGGCGGTGCCATAAAGGTATTCATCGGTGAATATGCGGCTCAGTCAAACCGCCTCGAAGCAGCCTTAGCCGAAGCGGCATATATGACAGGTATCGAAAGAAACGGTGACATCATCGAAATGGCGGCTTACGCTCCCCTTTTCGGTAACCTTACGGCTACTCACTGGGCACCCGACCTTATCTGGTTCAACAATCACCTTTCCACAGGCTCCATCAACTACTATGTGCAGAAGCTTTTCGGTAACAATGCAGGTGACACACTCCTCAAATCCGACCTTAAGGGCGCAGACATCGAAACCGAAGCCCTCAAGGGCAAGGTTGGTCTCGGCACCTGGTGGACAGCAGCAGAATTCGACAATGTAAAGGTTACTGACAACAAATCAGGCAGAAACCTCGCCTCCGACTGCTTCACCCTTCCCACGAACTTCTGGTGGGATTGGAAGCAGGTAACCGACGGCGACTGGCACATCAGAAAGGGTAAGCTCACGCAGGAAAACACCTGGCATGCTTATAACGAGCTCGGTGCAGCGGCCTTCTTCGGTAAAGAGGACTGGTCCAACTACACCTACACCTTTGAAGCCACCAAAACAGACGGCGGTGAAGGCTTCTACATTCCCTTCCTTATCGAGGACGAGCAGAATATGTTCTTCTGGAATATCGGCGGTTGGGGAAACACTAAGTCAGCTCTTCAGAGAATGACAAACGGTGCCAAGACAAGCGCTATTCCCGGCACGGTTACAGATTTCACTGTAGAAACGGGAAGAACCTATGAAATTAAAATCGTAGTTGACGGCATCAACATCAAGGGCTACATCGACGGTGATCTTCAGTTCGACTACATCGCAGATAACGGCACAAAAGCAAATGCTTATCAGGTAGTTTCCGAAGATAAAGAAACAGGCGACATCATTGTAAAGCTCGTCAACGTAACAGGTAAAGACAGAGTATTCGCTATTGATATCGCAAACCTCGGTGAGGTTAAATCCGTAGCCACAGTAAATCAGGTAGCAGGCGACAGCCTCGATAACGATAACATCCTCGGTGCACAGGAAGACTGTGTGATGGAGGAATTCACTATCGAAGGTATCAGCGATAAGTTTAATTACACCGCTCCGATGTACTCCGTAACGGCTATCAGAATTCACAGATAAGTTCTTTATAAAAAAAATTAAGAGCAACCTTTACGGGTTGCTCTTTTTATTATAGATTAATCAGAATATTCACACCGTATATCGCTGCAAGATGCAAGGGATAGAAAAGATAGAAGAAGTATTTCATATTTCTTTTTCCGCCCTGCCCGTTATAAAAGCACAACAGTAAGACAGGTATCATAGCAAAGAAGAAAAACGGTGTAAACAAACCATACAGCCGCTCCGCAACAAAAACAAGACCCACAGTAAAGCAGATAAGCTTTTTCTTTTTTTCTCTGTTCATCACAGCAAACAGCGGAAGAATAATTCCCTCTATACCGTAATCCAGGTGTATATTTATTCCTGTTTCGGCTGATAAACGGTCAAAGAGTAAATCCACCGCCCAGAAAGCACCTATTGTAAAAGCAAGGAAAAATCCGCTTTTAAAGCTCTTATCATCTGCGGAATGAAGATACACACTGCAGAGGATTATGGAACAGGAAAAGGTAAACAGAATATTCAGATAAAGTCCGTTACCGCTTCCCGTTATAAGGCTTTCACCGATATATACCGCCTGACATATAAGAGCGAGGACAAACAGCCTGAGAAAATATTTCTTCCTGTTCCGTGTGTGAAGACAGCCCTCACCGATAAAGAAGGCAAAAATAGGCATAGCCACTCTGCCTATAATTCTGAATTCCTCCACCTGAGGAAAAAGGACGAAGCCTATATGGTCGATAAGCATTGAGAGACAGGCTATGAGTTTAAGGTGGTTACGATTCATTTTATCTCCTCTTTAATAATAATTGTTTTATTGACAAAAGCAAATAATCGGTGTATAGTTTAAGCGTAATGTAGCTGTTCTAAGCACGGCGGTTGGTGATATTGCTTCCGGAAGGAGGTGATATTATGCCTCTTATCTTAACCTTACATATAGGCAGATTTACTGTCACTATAAGAATTAAGACGAAAGACAACAACCGCCACTCGGCAAAGTGACGGTTGTTTAAATTATTTTAAAACGACTTTCACCAACCGCTTAAACGATTAGCTTACAGTTATATTATATATAGTCTCCTCTGTTTTGTCAATATTACAGAGGAGATTTTTTATTCAACTACCGCAACAGCCTCAACCTCAACGAGACCGCCCTTAGGAAGGGTCTTAACAGCCACACAGCTTCTTGCGGGTGCATTCTTGATATACTTGGAATATGCTGCGTTGAATGCGGCGAAATCAGCCATATCGGCAAGGAAACAGGTGGTCTTTACAATGTTATCGAAGGATGTGCCTGCTTCAGCTAAAATTGCACCTAAATTCTGCAGAGCCTGTTCAGCCTGTTCGGTTACGTCCTTACCCTCGATTTCGCCGTTTGCGGGATTCATACCCAGCTGACCTGAGGTGTAAAGCATATTACCGCAGAGAATAGCCTGTGAATAGGGGCCGATAGCGGCGGGTGCCTTGTCTGTAGAAATTTTCTTAATCATTATGATATCTCCTTTTATCTTAAATTTTTAATAAACTGCTCTGCTACTCTCGGTGAACGGCTTCCTTTTGCCAAAGCGAAAGCCTCTGCCTTGATGTCGAGCTCCTTTTCGTCCATTTTTATGCCCTTTCTCTGTGCCAGAGCGTGGACGATGTCGAGATAAAGTATCTTATTAGGCTTCTGGAAATATACCGTAAGACCGAAGCGGTCGGAAAGTGAAAGAAGCTCCTGTACCGTGTCGTTACGGTGGATATCGTCTCCGCCCCTTTCGGAAAAGCTTTCCTTGACGATGTGTCTGCGGTTGCTTGTGGCGTAAATAAGTGCATTTTTAGCCTTGGCGGAGGCAGAGCCCTCCAAAGCCGCCTTAAGCATCGAGAAGCAGTCGTCGTTTTTATTGAAGGAAAGGTCATCGATGAAAATTATGAATTTCAGCGGATTATCGGCGATTTTTCCCATTATGTGAGAAAGAGAGAAAAGCTGATCCTTTCTTATTTCGATGAGCCTCAAGCCGTAAGAGAAATAGTGGTTTACGAGAGCCTTTACTGTAGAGGATTTACCCGTTCCCGCATCGCCGCAGAGAAGGACATTGACAGCATCTCTGCCCTCCAAAAGAGCCACGGTGTTTTCCTCGACGGTCTCTCTTTCCTTTTCGTAGCCCACGAAGGAAGAAAGAGAGATTTCATCAGCAGAGTCCACGGGAACTATCTGTCCGTCCTCGACCTTGAACATAGCCTTAGAGGCGAAAATGCCATAGCCGAGAGTATCTACATTTTCTGTTCTTTCCTTGTAAAGAGAGACGAAATCTGTCTTTTCATTGTCAAAAAGAGGAATATAGCCCTCATAGCCCTCACCCTCGAAAAGCTCTTCGGGGGTAAGCTCACTTAAAAGAGTAAAGAGCAACAGCTCCTCAGTGAGATTTCTTTCCACAGAAGAAGGAATCACCTTTTTCTTAGCCTTTGAGACGATGTAGATATTCTCATCCTCACAGACAGCCTTTTTAAGAAATTCTGAAAAGGAGTTTCCGTAAGGGGCGAGCGAATATACAAATTCGCCGTAAAGATTCATCTTTTCCTCGATATTACCCTTGCAGGAAAGAAAGGCAAGTAAAGAAGAAAGCTCTTTGGTTGTGAGTATATTTCTGAAAACAGTGAGGGAGGAAAGTTTTAAAGAGAGAGAGTTTAACTTCGTATTCATATAAAGCCTCTTTTAAAATTCGTTGATGATTGCGCCCTTGTCGGCTGATTTAGCCATTTTAGCGTAACGGCGGAGATAACCCTTGATGTCGGTTTTCTCTTTGATTACGGTGGTTTCTTTTCTCTTTTCGATTTCCTTATCGGAGACAAGAAGCTCGATTTTATATTCGGGAATGTTAATAGAGATAATGTCTCCGTCCTGAACATAAGCAATGAGACCGCCTCTTACTGCTTCAGGTGAAATGTGACCGATTGATGCACCTCTCGTAGCACCTGAGAATCTGCCGTCAGTGATAAGAGCAACCTCCTTGTCAAGTCCCATACCTGCAATGGCAGAGGTCGGAGAAAGCATCTCTCTCATACCGGGACCGCCTGCAGGACCCTCATAGCGGATAACCACCACATCACCGCTTACTATCTTACCGCCGTAAATTGCGGCTATACACTCCTCTTCGCTGTCAAAGACCTTGGCAGGGCCCTTATGCACGAGCATTTCGGGAGCGACAGCACTTCTTTTTACCACGCAGCCGTCGGGAGCAAGATTACCTCTGAGAACGGCAATACCGCCTGTCTTTGAGAAGGCTGTTTCTGCGGTACGCACTACCTCTTCGTCTCTGTTTACGACACCCTCAAGATTTTCCTTAAGAGTTTTTCCTGTACAGGTCATAACTGATGTATCGATAAGGTCGAGCTTTTCCAGCTCCTTGAGCACTGCATAAACACCGCCTGCCTCGTTAAGATCCTCCATATAGGTATGACCTGCAGGAGCAAGGTGGCAGAGGTTAGGAGTCTTTTCGCTGACCTCGTTAGCCATATCAAGATTGAATTCTATGCCGAGCTCATTTGCGATGGCGGGAAGGTGAAGCATACTGTTTGTACTGCAGCCGATAGCCATATCGGCAATAAGAGCGTTTTTAATTGCGGCGGGAGTCATAATGTCACGGGGCTTGATGTCCTTTCTGACCAGCTCCATAATCTGCATACCTGCGTGCTTTGCAAGCTCGGTTCTCTGTGAATAAACGGCGGGAATGGTGCCGTTACCCTTAAGTCCCATACCGAGAACCTCTGTAAGGCAGTTCATTGAGTTAGCCGTGTACATACCTGAGCAGGAGCCGCAGGTAGGACAGGTGTTCTCTTCCCACTTGGTGAGTTCTTCATCATCAATCTTGCCCGCAGTATAAGCACCTACAGCCTCAAACATACTTGAAAGGCTTGTCTTTTTTCCGTGCATTCTGCCCGCAAGCATAGGACCGCCGGAAACGAAAACAGTGGGAATGTTAAGTCTTGCCGCAGCCATAAGAAGGCCGGGAACATTTTTGTCGCAGTTGGGAATCATAACCAGACCGTCAAAGCCGTGAGCGAGGACCATAGCCTCGGTAGAGTCGGCGATGAGGTCACGGGTTACAAGAGAGTACTTCATACCCTTGTGTCCCATAGCGATGCCGTCACAGACAGTAATGGCAGGGAAAACGATGGGAGTACCTCCTGCCATAGCTACGCCCAGCTTTACAGCCTGTGCGATTTTATCAAGATGGATATGACCTGGTACGATTTCATTGAAGGAGGAAACGATACCGATGAGAGGTCTGTCCATTTCCTCCTTGGTCATACCGAGAGCGTGGTAAAGTGAACGGTGAGGGGCATTCTGAAAGCCGTCTACGATTGTATCTTTAATCATAATAACAGTCCTTTCTGAAAAAGGGCTCTGCACATCTGCATAGCCCTTTTGGTTTTATGTAAATCAGTTATTAATTAATTTATCCTCGTCACTCCAAGAGTAAAGCTTACGGATTTCCTTACCTACTACTTCAGAAGGATGCTCTGCAGCAATCTTTCTCATAGCACCGAAGTGTACCTGTGAGCCTGCATCGGACATATCGAGAAGGAAGTCCTTGGCAAAGGTGCCGTCCTGAAAGGCGGAAAGAACCTTCTTCATAGCCTTCTTGGTTTCCTCTGTAATGATTTTCGGACCAGTGATGTAGTCGCGGTATTCTGCAGTATTAGAGATAGAATATCTCATACCCTCGAAGCCGCTCTGATAAATGAGGTCAACGATAAGCTTCATTTCGTGAATACATTCGAAGTAAGCGTTTCTTTCGTCATAACCTGCTTCTACGAGAGTTTCGAAGCCTGCCTGCATAAGAGCACATACACCGCCGCAAAGAACAGCCTGCTCACCGAAAAGGTCAGTTTCAGTTTCTGTTCTGAAAGTGGTTTCGAGTACGCCTGCTCTTGCGCCGCCGATACCGAGAGCGTAAGCGAGTGCGATTTCAAGAGCATCACCTGTAGCGTCCTGCTCGATAGCAACAAGGCAGGGTACACCCTTACCAACCTGATATTCGCTTCTTACTGTGTGGCCGGGGCCCTTGGGAGCGATCATAACTACGTTAACATCCTTCGGGGGCTTGATACAGCCGAAGTGGATATTGAAGCCGTGTGCAAATGCGAGGGTTTTGCCCTCTGTAAGGTAAGGCTCGATGCTTTCTTTGTAAAGCTTAGCCTGCTTTTCATCGTTGATAAGAATCATAATCATATCTGCATTCTTTGCAGCTTCAGCAGAGGTCATAACCTTAAGGCCCTGCTTTTCAGCCTTAGCCCAGCTTTTACTGCCTTCGTAAAGACCTACAATAACGTCCACACCGCTTTCTTTGAGGTTGAGAGCGTGTGCATGACCCTGTGAGCCGTAACCGATAATTGCAACGGTTTTACCGCTGAGCTTTGCAAGATTACAATCCTGCTGATAATAAATATTCTGCATAATTAAAACTCCTTTGTTTTGCTTTAGTTTTATTTGAATTAAAAATTATTCCACTGTTAATAATGTGCCCTTGCCTCTTTCAATGGCTACTATACCTGTACGGCACATTTCGAGTATACCCATAGGCTTCATAAGTTCGATGAATGAGTCGATTTTAACAGGCTCGCCCGTAACCTCCACACTCATAACATCAGCTGCATAGTCGATGATTTTTCCGCGGTAAACCTCTGCCGCCGCCATAATCTCAGGTCTGATTTCAGGTGAATTCCTTACCTTGATTAAAAGAAGCTCACGGCTTACGGTGTTTCCTGATTCAAGCACCTGCACCTTTTTGACGTTGAAGAGCTTACGCAGCTGACTTACAAACTGGTCACGGGTATTTTCGTCACCGGTGATGGTGATGGTGATTCGCGAATAATTGCTGTCCTCGATTTCACCAACTGTGAGGGCGTCGATATTGAAACCGCGTCGGGTAAACATCGAAGAAACTCGGGTGAGAACACCGGGCTTGTTTTCAACGAGAGCCGCTATAACATATTTGTTCATCATTTTTCCTCCACGCTTACAATTATATCCTCTATTGAGCCTCCGGGGGGAAGCATAGGAAGAACAAATTCGTCCATATTTATTTTCGTATCGATAACCGTAACTCCGCCCTTTTCCATAGCCTCAGAAAAATGCTTTTCAAATTCTTCCTTGGTTTCTGCGCTTTTACCTGTGGCACCGAAGGCCTCGGCAAGCTTTACGAAGTCAGTCTTTCTTCCCAGAAGAGTGTGGGAATATCTTTTACCGAAAAAGAGTGTCTGCCACTGACGTACCATACCGAGCACACCGTTATTGAGAAGAACAATTACAACGGGAAGGTCATAAGTAACCGCTGTCGCAAGCTCATTGAGATTCATACCGAAGGAGCCGTCACCGGTAACTAAAACGGTGGCTTCCTTTTTCGCCACAGCGGCACCGATGGCGGCGCCGAGACCGTAGCCCATAGTACCGAGTCCTCCGCTGGAAATGAAGGTACGGTTACTGGTGAAGTCCGCATACTGTGCTGTCCACATCTGATGCTGTCCTACATCCGTAGCGATAACAGTATCTTTTTCTTTATATTTATTTATGACATCGAAAATCATCTTCGGAGTGAGTGGCGCTACAGTTGCCTTTTCTATATTCTCATCGTTGATTTTCTCCTGCTTTTTAAGAGAATCGATTTTTTCCTTCCATAAGGGAAGATTTTTCTTTTCGCAAAACTCTGTGATTCTCTTAAGGCTATCCCTTATATCTCCGTGAACACCTACATCTACAGAAACATTCTTATTGATCTCCGACCTGTCTGCTTCGATGTGGATAATCTTTGTTTTCTTTGCAAATTTCTGCGTGTTGCCCGTGGCTCTGTCACTGAAGCGGACACCGATACCGATAATCAGATCGGCCTCCTTCTGTGCCATTGACGAAGCATAGTGTCCGTGCATACCCTGCATACCTAAAAATCTTTCGTGGGACGAAGGAATAAGGGAAAGACCCATAAAGGATGCACCGATGTAGCCGTCTGTCTTTTCAGCGAAGGCGATAATCTCATCAGCCATATTCTGCCCCATAGCACCGCCGCCGATATATATGTAGGGTCTTTCGCTTTCGGCGATAAGCTCTGCGGCCTTTTCTATGTATTTATCCTTTGCCTTTTTCGTTTCAAAGGGAGCAACTATATCTTCCTTTTCATAGTCGGCTAAGGCTAACTGTATATCCTTAGGAATGTCCACAAGCACAGGACCGGGTCTTCCCGATTTGGCGATTTTAAAGGCCTCACGGATAGTGCCTGCGAGCTCATTTACATCACTTACGAAATAGTTATGCTTGGTTATGGGAAGGGTTACGCCCGTAATGTCGATTTCCTGGAAGCTGTCCCTACCGATAAGAGAGGTGGGAACATTACCCGTAATGGCTACCATAGGCACCGAGTCCAGCATAGCCGTAGCGATACCCGTAACGAGGTTTGTAGCACCGGGGCCCGAGGTAGCGATAACCACGCCTACCTTACCCGTAGCTCTGGAATATCCGTCCGCCGCGTGTGCCACACCCTGCTCATGGGCTGTGAGAACGTGATTGATTCTGTCCCCCGCCTGATAAAGAGCATCATATATGTTCAAAACCTGACCGCCCGGATAACCGAAAACATCGGTTACACCTTGCTCTATAAGGGTTTCTATTACAATTTGTGAGCCTGTCAGTTTCATTTTTTTGTAACTCCTGTTGCTTTAAATTACTAAATTTTATTATATCACAGTAAAAAGTACATTGTCAATAAAATTAAGCCTTTATGTCATTTTTTCCTGCTTTACCTTGTGGTCAATAACGTGTCTTGAAGCGAGCTCTCTGTGTACGTCCTCTACGGTGATACCCATTTCGTTCATAAGCACCATCACGTGATAAGCAAGGTCAGCAATTTCATAAACCGTCTCAGCCTTGTCGTCTGCCTTGGCGGCTATGATAACCTCTGTACATTCCTCGCCCACCTTTTTAAGGATTTTATCGATACCCTTCTGAAAAAGATAGGTGGTATATGAGCCCTCGGGTAAAGTTTCCTTTCTGTCCTTAAGCAGATCGTAAAGACCCTGAAGAGAGAATTCCTGAAGATTCTCGCTTCTGTACACCTCGTTAGTGAAGCAGGAATCCGTACCCTTATGACAGGCGGGGCCGTCCTTTTCCACCACTACGGTCAGCGCATCGTAATCACAGTCAGCGGTGATAGAAACAATGTGCTGATAGTTGCCGCTGGTTTCGCCCTTAAGCCACAGCTCCTGCCGTGAACGGGAGAAGAAGCAAGTGAGTCCCTTTTCGAGGGAGATTTCGAGGCTTTCTTTGTTCATATATGCCACGGTGAGAACCTTTTTCGTAATGCTGTCCACCACCACGGCAGGGATAAGTCCCTTTTCATCAAATTTAAGTTTATTTATATCGAAGTCAATCATAGTTTACCTCACATTAATGTCGTTTTCTTTCATAAGCTTTTTAAGGTCGGGTATAAGCACCTCGGAGAAATGGAAGATAGATGCGGCAAGACCTGCGTCCATATCGGGAATTTCTTTGAAAAGAGTTACGAAATCCTCTGCCGAGCCTGCACCGCCCGAAGCGATTACGGGAACATTGACCGCCTCTCTGACGGCCTTGAGCATTTCGATGTCGAAGCCCTTTTTCACTCCGTCGGTATCGATGGAGTTAACCACCACTTCACCTGCGCCCATTTCCACGCATTTCTTTATCCAGCCGATAGCCTCTATACCTGTATCCTCTCTGCCGCCTTTAGCAAAGATGCGGAACTGTCCGTCCACTCTCTTTATGTCAGCAGAAAGAACTACGCACTGATTACCGTAAAGTCGGGCCGCCTGAGAGATAAGTTCGGGATTTTTTATGGCACCCGAATTAACGCTTACCTTATCCGCACCGCATTTAAGCACACGGTCGAAGTCCTCTACCGTGTTTATTCCGCCGCCAACGGTCAGGGGAATGAATATCTGCGAGGCTACTTCCTTGAGTATGTCCGTAAAAAGCTGTCTGCCCTCATAGGAGGCGGTAATGTCATAAAAAACGAGCTCGTCTGCGCCGCATTCGCTGTAATATCTTGCCAGTTCCACGGGAGAGGAAACATCGTTCAGATTTTTAAAATTAGTACCCTTTACCACTCTGCCGTTTTTCACATCGAGGCAGGGTATGATTCTTTTTGTTATCATTTTGCCACCTCGATTGCCTTCTCAAGGTCAACTGCACCTATGTAGTAAGCCTTGCCTAAAATAGCACCGTAGAGATTCATTTCACGGAGAGCCTCGATGTCTTCGAGAGAAGAAACACCGCCCGAAGCTACGATGTCCATACTGTATTTTTCCGAAAGCCCCTTATAAAGAGCACGGTTTGTACCCTCCATAGCACCGTCCTTCGAAATATCGGTGCAGATAACGGTTTTCACACCTATAGAGGAAAGATAAGAGAAAAACTCATCGGCTGTCTTCTGTGATTTTTCCGTCCAGCCCTTGATGGCAACATAGCCGTCCTTAAGGTCCACACCGACAGCTATGGCGCTTTTATATTTAGCAGTAACTCTCTCCAGAAACTCACTGTCCGTCACGGCGGCTGTACCTAAAATCACTCTTGTAACACCTAAGTCAAGATATTTCTTTATAGTCTCCTCGTCTCTTATGCCTCCGCCGATTTCGATGTCGAGAGAGGTATAGTCGGCGATTTTTCTTACTATGTCGATATTGGGAGTTGTGCCGTTTTTAGCACCCTCAAGGTCAACGAGATGAACAAAGGTAGCACCCTTCTTTTCAAAGTCTCTTGCAATTTCGAGAGGGTTATTACTGTAAACTGTCATCTGTTCATAGTCGCCCTTATAAAGTCGTACGGCTTTTTTATCATAAAGGTCAATTGCGGGTAAAATAAGCATTTCTTAACCTCCGAGTTCGCAGAATCCTTTAAGTATATTAAGTCCCACCTGTCCGCTTTTTTCGGGATGGAACTGACAGCCGTAAATATTGCCCTTACCTACGGCGGCGGTGAAAACTGTTCCGTACTCACATTTTGCTATAGTTTCATCGGTAACTGCGGCGAAATAGGAATGAACGAAATAAACATGGTCACCGTTTTTAATATATTTGAAAATGGGTAAATCCTCTTTTATCTCCAAAGCATTCCAGCCGATGTGGGGAATTTTCAGAGAAGAGTCTATCTTTCCCTCGAAGGGTATGATGTCACCCTTGATAAGACCTAAGCCCTCGTGACAGCCGTATTCGAAGCTTCTTTCGAAAAGCATCTGCATACCGAGACATATGCCCATAACGGGCTTACCCTTTGCGGCTTCCTCTTTAAGCACAAGGTCGAGGCCTGTATTTTTAAGCTTTTTCACCGCATCCTCGAAGGCACCTACGCCGGGGAGAATGATTTTATCGGCTTTTCTTATTTCATCGGCGCTGTCGGTAACCTTTACCTCTTGCCCTATGGCACAGAAGGAGGATTTTAGTGAGAAAAGGTTACCCACACCGTAGTCAATTATCGCTATCATTAAAGCACACCCTTTGTGGAAGGAATTTTATCCTTATTATTCTCATCGATTTTTACTGCCTGCTTCATTGTGCGGGCAAAGGCCTTGAAAGCGCCCTCGATGATGTGGTGAGAGTTTTCACCGTCGAGCTTTTTAATGTGAAGAGTGATGTCTGCATTTCTTACGAAGGCGAGGAAAAACTCCTTCACAAGCCCTGTATCAAAGTCGCCCACCTTTTCTGTGGGAATGTCAAGAGAATAAGAAAGGTGGCTTCTGCCCGAAATGTCGGCAGCTACCAGAATAAGACTTTCATCCATAGGCAGAATCACACTGCCGTAGCGGGTGATGCCCTTCATATCTCCGAGAGCTTCCTTAAAAGCCTTGCCTAAGACAATACCGATATCCTCGGCGGTGTGGTGGTAGTCCACCTCTGTGTCACCCTTGCAGTCGATTTTAAGGTCAAAGTCACCGTGTCTTGCAAAGAGGGTAAACATATGGTCTAAAAAACCGCAGCCTGTCTTTATTTCGCTTTCACCCTTGCCGTCAAGACAAAGGGAAAGATTTATTTTGGTTTCTGCTGTTTCTCTGTTAAGGATAGCCTGTCTCATTTTTCTTCTCCTTCCAGTATTTCCGTGACACATTCGATAAATTTTTCCATCTGCTCTTTTGAGCCGATTGTCACACGGTTATAATCCTTTATTCTTTCTTTAGTGAAATGACGGACGAGAACACCCTTGTCCTTGAGTGCAGTGTAAAGCTCTGCTCCGCTGATTTTATCACTTTTTACGAAGATAAAATTTGCCTTTGAATCGAGAACGGTAAACCCGAGCTTTTCGAGTTCATTCTGCGTATACTCTCTGTTTTCGATTATCCTTTTGCAGTTATTCACATAATACTCGTTTTCCTCCACTGCATACTCCCCTGCCTTCTGTGTAAGGCGGTTCACATTGTAAGGGTTGGTGGAGTATTTTATAAGGTCAAGGTCTTCTATAAGCGATTTATTACCGATAGCAAAACCGAGTCTTGCACCCGCCAGAGAGCGTGACTTCGAAAAGGTCTGACACACGAGAACATTATCGTATTTTTCAGTAAGAGGCAATGCACTTTCACCGCCGAAGTCTACATAAGCCTCGTCGATAAGTACAACTCTGTCGGGATTTGATGCTACGATTTTTTCAATGTCGCTCATATCCATAGTCATACCTGTGGGAGCGTTTGGGTTGGCGATTACGGCAAATTCCTTTTTACCGATGTAGTCTGCGGCATCGATGGAAAAATCGTCCTTCAGCGGATACTGTGTATACTTCACTCCGTGAAGTTCGCAGAACACCGTATAAAAGCCGTAGGTTATGTCAGGAAAAATCGCTCCGTCCTTACCCCATACCATAAAGGCAAAGTTGAGTATATCATCCGAGCCGTTAGAAAGGAAAACATTTTCACTCTTCACGCCGTAAAGGTCGGCAAGAGCCTTTTTGAGCCCCTTACATTCGGGATCGCAGTAAAGGCATAGCTTTTCCTTTTCTTCCTTATCGAGTCCCTCGATTACCTTCGGCGAAGGGGGAAATGGTGACTCGTTGGTATTAAGCTTTATGTATTTTTTGTCCTGAGGCTGTTCACCGGGAACATACCTTTCGAGGGACGAATATCTTTCATTTAAAAATCTGCTCATTCTTTTTCACCTAATCTGATAACTGCACTTTTTGCGTGGGCAGTAAGTCCCTCTTTCTCCGCAAAGAAGCCTACATCCTCTGCCACGGCAAAGAGCGCTTCCTTAGTATAATAAGTGAACTGTGATTTTTTTACGAAATCGTCAACGGAGAGAGGACTTGAAAATCTTGCCGTACCGCCTGTGGGTAAGGTGTGATTGGGTCCTGCATAATAGTCACCGAGTGCCTCGGGACAGTATCTACCCATAAAGATGCTGCCTGCGTTCTTTACACTGTCAAGATAATCGAAGGGATTGTCCACACAGAGCTCCAGGTGTTCGGGAGCAAGCTCGTTTGCGATGTCGATACCCTGTGTAAGAGTCTCAGCAACGATGATTTTACCGTTATTATCTATGGATGCTCTGGCGATTTCCGCTCTTTCAAGCATAGGAATCTGTTTTTCAAGCTCAGCGCTTACCTTTTCGGCTAATTCAAGTGATTCCGTAACGAGTACGGCACTTGCATTCTTATCGTGCTCAGCCTGTGAAAGAAGATCAGCAGCCACATAAGCAGGGTTGCTCTTTGCGTCAGCAAGGACGAGGATTTCACTTGGTCCTGCTATCATATCGATGGAAACGAGGCCGTAAACCTGCTTTTTCGCTTCGGCAACGAAGGCGTTACCGGGGCCTACTATTTTATCAACCTTGGGAATGCTTTCAGTACCGTAAGCAAGTGCCGCAATAGCCTGAGCACCGCCTACCTTGAAAATTCTGTCTACACCCGCAATTGATGCGGCGGCTAAAATAACCGGATTAATCTTTCCCTCGCTGTTCGGAGGAGTGACGATGCACATTTCCTTTACTCCTGCGATTTTGGCAGGGATGGAGTCCATAAGCACCGTGGAAGGATAAGCGGCTGTACCGCCGGGCACATAAAGACCTGCTCTTTCCACAGGAGTGATTTTCTGACCCGTTACTATACCCTTATCCTCGCTGATAACGAAGGAATTTCTAACCTGCTTTGAGTGGAATTTCCTTATGTTCTCCGCGGCAGTTTCAAGTATTTTCAGAAACCTCGGCTCTACAAGTGCAAGAGCCTCTTCGATTTCCTCCTTTGTAACCTCAAGACAGGAAAACTCAGCCTTGTCAAACTTAGCCGTATATTCGAAAACAGCCTTGTCACCGTTGGCTTTTACATTTTCTATTATAGCTGAGACTATATCGGAAACATCGGGGGTTTCAGCCATTCTGGAAAAGATTTCGTCCTTGTTTATATTCTTATATTCTAAAATTTTAATCATCTGAATTCCTCACAATTTCTGCAAGAGAAAGACGGATTTTTTCGATTTCCTCCTGCTTGAATTTGTATGATGCCTTATTTGAAATAAGTCTTGCGCTGATGGGTACGATGGTTTCGAAGGGGGCAAGATTATTCTCATAAAGGGTTTTGCCAGTTTCCACTATATCCACGATAACGTCGGAAAGACCTAAAATCGGTGCGATTTCGATAGAGCCGTTAAGGTGGATAATATCTATATCACGGCACTTTTCGCCGTAATATTTACGTGCAATGTTAGAAAATTTGGTAGCAACCTTAAGTGTCTGCTCCGTATTGTCACGGAAGTCCTTTTTAGCCGCCACAGCCATAACGCATTTACCGATATCAAGGTCTAAAAGCTCGTAAACATCGGGCTCATATTCCAAAAGAATATCCTTACCTGCCACACCGATGTCAGCGGCACCTCTTTCTACATAAATAGCCACATCGGAGGGCTTTACCCAGAAATAGCGTACACCCTTTTCTTCGTTTTCGAAAATAAGCTTTCTGCCCTTTTCCTTTATAGAAGGACATTCGTAGCCTGACTGTTCAAACATGGCATAGACCTTTTCACCGAGTCTGCCTTTGGGAAGAGCCACATTAATCATTATTTTCACCCTCCCATATCCTGACTATATTTTTATATCTTACCGTGTCAGAAACACTTTTAAGAGCAATAACCTTTTCACCCTTTGAGGAAAGGTCGCTTACGGTTTTTATAACCTTTTCGGGCGGTGTCTTTTCACTGATGATAACCACCGTATCGTAGTCGTATTCCTTTTCTTCTTTCCCGAAGCGCTCGAGCATATCAAGATATACAGCGAAGCCTACAGCACCTGAGCTTTTACCCATTTTTTTCATCAGACCGTCATACTGACCGCCTGAAAGTACACTTGCGGGAATGCCCTCTACATAACCCTTAAAGAGAGTACCGCTGTAGTAGCTGATGTCACTTACGATGGAAAAATCTATATTGATTTTGTCCCTCATTCCGAGATTACAGAGGCAGAGATAAATATCCTCAAACTCGTCGAAGTTCTTTTTAACCTCTTCATTTTCTCTGTACGGCTCTACCGCTTTTTTAATTACATCTATATCCCTTCGTGCAGTCATAAGCGCCTTGGCAAGTGCAGACACCTCGTCACCGAAGGTCTTCACACCGTCATAGTTCTTTTCATTAATAAGAGAGACTACCTTGCTTTTGTCTTCTTTTCTGAGACCGATACAGTCGAAAAGAGCCGTCATAAGCCCTGCGTGTGAAAGGTCGAGAATATAGCTTTCGCTGATACTCTGTAAGCTCATAAGAGAAAGATAAATAACCTCACATATATCAGTAATACCGATGTCACCGATGCACTCGAGACCTGTCTGGGCGATTTCCCTGAAGGAGTGGGAGTCCTTCGAAATACGGTAAACATGCTCGTCATAGTAAAGCTTCTGCACAAATCCCTTCATATCCTTCGTGTTTTTTATAATAGAAAGGGTGACGTCAGGCTTAAGTGCTAAAAGCTTACCGTTAGTATCCGTAAAAGTAATTACTCCGTCAGAAATGAGGAAATCCTTGTTTCGCACATAAAGGTCATATTCCTCAAATTTATTCATTTTATATCTTCCGTAACCGAAACGGCTGTAAAGAGAGCGAAGAGCAAAGGAAACTCTTTCTTCGCTTTTAAGAATAGAACTGTTAATCATCATTCAACCTCACTGAGTCTGTCTAATACCATTTTATATCCGCCTGCACCGTAATTTATGCATTTGCCTACACGGCTGATGGTGGCTGTGGAGGCACCTGTGATTTTATTTACTTCCTGATAGCTTTTTCCTTTGGAAAGATTTTCGGCAACCTCTAATCTCTGCGCAAAGGTTTCAAGCTCCTGAATGGTACATATATCCTCAAAAAAGAGAGCACACTCCTCGCTGTTTTTCAGGGTAAGTATGGCGCTGTACAGTTTTTCGACAGCCTCTGTATTTCTTTTATACATAGTATTTAGCACCTCTTTGTTTTAACGTGTTAGCATTTTACCACAATGAAGTGGTAAAGTCAAGATAAAAACTATACTTTTTTGATTTATTTACATACCGAATAAGCTAACCTTTATGATGCGGCACGCCGTATCCTTAGGGTAATCTGACGGGACGTCGAGGCGCCGTCCCCGACAATACATCTTTTAATTTTTAGCGACCACCAATTATGCGTTAAAAAATTAAAAACACCCGGGGAGAAACCGAGTGCTTTTAAAAGGAGAAAATATGAAGAAAACATTATAGTGGAGTAAGCATATTAATCCGGAACTTTCGTTCCTTTCATCGTACCTGTCTCTCAAGTACGTGCTTATAATACACTACAAAAAACAAAAAATCAATAGTTTTTTGCAAAAAAATATCGTTTCTACTCTTTGGTCAAATTGTGAGAACATCAATAAATATTTTTGTGCACTTTGACGAAGTGTCATCTTTTGTTATTAATTGAAACTGAATATTGACATAAAGCAGTCAAATTTGTTATAATGTCATTTATATTGACACTGCAGAAATGCGGTCTTACACGAAAGGGTGGTTTTATGCCTCACTGTATTCCCGAAAACTATGTTTCTCACCTTAACCTGAGAGAAACCGAAATCGCTATCAAAAAGGTAAAGGACTTTTTTGAAAGAGACCTTGCCATCGAGCTCAATCTTACCCGAGTCTCTGCACCTCTCTTTGTCGATGCGGACAGCGGTATGAACGATAATCTGAACGGCACCGAAAGACCTGTAAGCTTCGATGTTTTCAGCGGTAAAAATTTTGAAATCGTTCACTCCCTCGCCAAATGGAAGCGCTTCGCGCTGAAAATGTACGGCTTCGAAAAGGGTGAAGGTCTTTACACGGATATGAACGCCATCCGCCGTGACGAGGATACGGATAACATCCATTCTATTTTCGTTGACCAGTGGGACTGGGAAAAGATTATCACCAAAGAAGAAAGAACAATGGAAACTCTCAAAAAGACCGTAAAGCTCATTTATGCAGCTCTTCGTCATACAGAGTACTACATAACTAAAGAATATAACTTTATCGGAAGTCTTCTCCCTGAAAAGATAACCTTCATCACTTCAGGCGAGCTAGAAGAAAAATATCCCGACCTTTCCCGTAAGGAAAGAGAATACGCCATCGCAAAGGAACACGGTGCAGTTTTCATCATCGGCATCGGTGACAAGCTAAAGGACGGCAAGCCTCACGATGGCAGAGCACCTGACTACGATGACTGGACCCTCAACGGTGATATTATAGTATACTATCCCCTTCTCGACATCGCTCTCGAGCTTTCCTCTATGGGTATCCGTGTGGACGAGGATGCATTAAACCGTCAGCTTAAGGAAAGCGGATGCGAAGACAGAAAGTCCCTCCCCTTCCATAAGGCTCTTTTAAACGGTGAGCTTCCCTACACCATCGGAGGCGGTATCGGTCAGTCAAGAATGTGTCTGTTCTTCCTGAGAAAGGCACATATCGGCGAGGTACAGTCCTCCTACTGGGATGAAGAAACCGTGAAGTACTGTAAAGAGCACGGAGCAGAGCTTCTTTAATAAAATATTTAAGGTGACACTTCCGAAGAGGTGCCACCTGTTTTTTTATTTTATATAATTACTGATTAACTGTGTAAGAAGCTCAATCAGACGGGTAAGAAGTCTGATGCAGTCCTGAATGAGTGAGCTTTCCTGTTTTTCCTCGGGAGCAGTCATAGGCTCTAACTTTTCACCGTCTGTGGGACACTTCTGCATAAACTGGGGATATTTCTCCGTGGAATTCACATCGATATTATCATATACGATAACATCGAGCATTTCCCAATAGTCTGCGGGCTTTTCCTCGTGCTTGAGATCCTTTATAATCCAGGTATTAAAAGGGAGCAGACAGGTGGAGGCATCCACACATCCGTCAGCGGAAATCATATTATATTCGGGATAAAGCTTCTGTATATAGCCTTCGGGTAATGTTTCACCGCGCATACTGCAAGTAGCACCGTAGGAGGCATCTTCAAGGTCAACAAGACTGTCACTGATAACATCGCCTGAATTACTGAAGGGCATAGCGGGATAGCCGTACTTGGCGATGATATTCATATGCACACCTGCCTCCTGTGCCGCAAGGAAGATTTCAGGAGCGGCTACCATAACCTCTTCGTGATAGTAGGTAATTTTTTCGATAAGCTTTGCGTGGCTATGGTCAGGTGAAGTGTAATCCTCACCGTAAACTCTTTCGAGTGCAGCATAGAAATATTCATCCTGGACAAAGGTCCACATCGACGGGAAGGTTCCGAAAATGTCGTGAACAATGGCATTTACCGCCTTAAGCAGAGCTACCTGTGCCACGGGTTCGAGGAAGTATTCAAGTATTTTTTCCAGAGCGCCGGTTTTGTTGAGTATAGCAAGAATCAGGTCAACATCCTCATTACCGAGCATATATTTCACAAAATCCGTAAGCACATCAGGATCAAAATTAAAAGTACCGCTGAAAACCTCACCTACGAAATCCACACCGGGAAGAGATGGTACACAGAGAAGAACAGAGTCCGTATTGTCCCATTCATCCTCATATTCGTGCATATATGCTGCAATAATAGCTGTGCCGTAGCTGGAACCGATAAGCTCGTATCTGTCCTGACCCGAATGTGCTTTTACCCAGCCTACATATTCATAAAGCTGATGAGCCAGGTCAACAGGGTCAAGACGGCTGTCATAATTAAAAGTATACTTTCCGTCACCTTCATAATCAAGCGGGCACGGATCAATGGTTACATTGAATTTATTGCTGATACCGTCTGTATCGAGAGCAGCCTTGCCCATAGTGTCCCACATCCAGGAATAAATACAGTTATAAAGAATGTCCGGTTCATTTTTAGCTATTGACTCTTCGGCGTATCTGCCGAAATTACTGAGATTGCCGAGCATTGCCTCCCCGTTAATGGGATAGAAAAGAGATTTTTTATCCGGATCGCCAATTTCATAAACTGCTCTGGATCCGATGCCTGAAACATAAATTTGAGGAAGATGCTCCTCTGTTCCTGCAGCAAAAGCAGTTCCCACGCAGGAGAAAAGCAGTACAAAAGACATAACAAAGCACAATACTTTTTTCATTGTTTTTACCTCCGAAAAAAATTATTTACATCTTAATTTATCATAGCTTGTTCATAATTTCAATCTTATTTTTCGTTTTAATAATTTTTAAGCAAAAAAGAGGGCGGAAAAAACCGTCCTCTTTAAAGTTTATTTATTCGCCTCTCTGTGCCTCGTAATTGATGCCAACGCTCTTTTTAAAGAGAAGATGATCGTGCTGAGGTCTCCACTGATCGCCTAACTCTACTGCTTTGAAAGCATCCTCTGCAACAGCTACATTAATTACACTCACACCCTTGAGCTGGCCGTCCTGCTTATATACGCAGTCCCAGAAAGCGTGGTGACCTATAAATGTCACTGTAGAAGGAATGTAGAGATACTGGAGCTCCTGATTATAGCTGAATGCGTCAGAGCCGATATATTCAAGACCTTCGGGAAGTGAGAGATAAGTTTCTCCGAGTGCTTCCTCTGAAGTGAATGCAGAATCGGTAATGTCCTTTGCTGTGTAAGTATAAACATTATTCAGTGAAGGAACATTTCCGCCCCAAGATGCGGGCTCATGAAGCTTAAACAGACCCATAACCTCTATTCTCTTAAGCCCCTCGGGAAGATAGATTTCCTGAATGTTTGTGTAAGCAAAGGCAAGTTCGCCGATAACCTCAACAGTTGAAGGAACAACATAGGTCTGGATATCCTTTCTGTACTGCTCGATGGTTACATCAGGATTTCCGAGCTGTGCACTGTATTCCTCGGTAGTTGTTGCACGGTGGGGCTCTTTATATTTATCCCAGTCGCCGTCTTTTTTCTCTGCCTCGGGAATGTCATAACCGTATTTCACACGGAGATACTGGTCGTGGTTACAGGGATAATTCATAACAACTGTCTGATCTTTATTGTAAAGAACACCGTCAATATCTGAATAATAGGGATTGTTTTCGTCAACCTCTATTCTTTCGAGAGCCCAGCAGGAATAAAACGCCTTCTCATCAATGAATTCAACATCAGGACCGATATTAATAACTCTTACGTTACCTTCGCCGTTGAGAGCAAAAGCGCCGACAGCTGTAATCTTTTTTGTTTCGTCCTTGACCTGCTTGCCGTTTTCCATAGCGAAAACATAATCAATGTCAAGCTCTCTGAGAGGCTCCTTGTCAACATTGGAATATCTTGTAAAGGTAATTCCTTCTGCTGTTTCTTCAAACTCAAGACTACCTCTCTGAACAACGCTCATAATACTGAAATACATTGAAAGAGCAACGGAAACGATAATTACAAGCACAAGTGCTATCTTTTTCTGAGTTGCCTTATTGAAGGGCTTGTTGATATGAGGAGCAGCAAGACCGTCAATTTTATAAGTCCATATTTCATTTTCAGGGATATCAAGGGTAACGTCTGCATCAAGCTGAGAGACTTTTGTCTTTGTTTTCTTACTCATTATATATCCCTCCTTTTAACCTACAAATCCGCCAGAAGCAGATGAACCTGATTCCTTAGCCTGTTTTTCGGTAACTTCAGCTCTGCGCTTGAGAACCTCCATAACCATACCTTGCTTCTTAGCATCATAGTCCCAGAAAATGTAGGGAATCGTCATAAGAGCAAAGCCGATAACGTCAACAAGAATGGGAATAACGATGATATTTCTTCTTGTCTCGTCGATGAAGAGAACCTCCCAGTTACTGTTGAAGCCCCATGCGAGAAGAAGAAGCGGAATAATCATACCTACGAATGAAGTGATAGGTCCTGTGAACCAGCCGAAGATACCGGCGAAGCTTTCAAGACGTTCACCTGAAAGATACATCTGATAGTCGTGAATCTTAACACCCATATCGTGACCTGCAGTGGTGGGAATAGTCTTTGTCATTTCCATAAGGAACATAACTACAAGACAGATTGTACCGCAGACCATAAGGTTATCACCCGTAAACCACATCGCAGCAGCGATAGCAGCATTACCTAAAGCTCTTGTGACCTGATAGAAAATCATAATCTGCTTATAAGAGAATCTCTTGAGGAAATAGGGTGAGAAGAAGTCGGGCGGTGTGCCTGCGAAGGAAATGAGAATCGAAAGCAGGCTGTAGGGAAGACCGCTCAGACGGAAGGTATAAAAATAAAGAATGGTAACAAAGGGAAGCATACCGTTACCGAGAGAGTCGATAAGACCTACAATGGTATTGATAAGAAGATACTTGTTTCTCAGAACACCGAAAAGACCGTCCCAGAATTTGATATGAGGCTTTTCCTCAATGGGAGGCTGAGGAATTCTTTCCTTTGTCTTACCTGCAAATGCCATAGTAAGAACAGCAAGGCTGATAAAGGAAACAGGGATAACCCATCTGTAGAAGTTGATGTCTGCCCATTCGAATCTGAGCTTACCTACAATAGCAGAGATACCTACGAACATAATTGTCTGTAAGAAGTGGGAAAGCTTGACGGGATATGTACGGACATAAATTCTTTCCTTGGGATTGGGGCTGATGCTCTTGGTACAGATTTCGAGGTTGTTGGCAAAGCCGAATACACCGTAAACTGCAAAGAGAAGATTAGCAACCCAGACTCTTGTTGCAACATCGGGAATGTTATAAACGGGAAGCCAGCCTATAAGAACTACCATAATACATTTGGAAACAACATCACAGTAAAGTGAATACTTATATCTGCCGTATTTAGGAAGAAGCTTTTTACGCCAGAAAATATTTCGTGCACCCACCCAGCCTGAATACAGGAAGTGTGTACCGAAGGTTTTGAAACAGGCTGTGGCGTTCATACCCTCAAGACTGTTAAGGATTCTGATAAATCCTCCGTCCTGATTGAACAGCAGAGAATAATCGAAGAGTATGGTCGATATACCAAAGGCCATCATAAGACCGTATATCAGATAAAACTTCTTTTCCAGACGTTTGGGAATAAAACCGAGATTGTCACATACTATCCACCACATAAGAGCAGTAATATAGCCCAGAGGCATATTAAGGATGCCTATGACAGAGAAGGTGAGATAGGGTATGTTGTAGTGGTGCATAATAAGGAAGCAGGCAGAAGCAAAACCGATGTACTCCAGCACCTTAGAGCCTGCATAGTTGCTGCCTACTGCAAAAAATACATCCTTATATTCTTTATAAGGAACGTACTTGCCTTCAGCAGGTGTGTTCCAATGGGTTTTTATTTCCGTATAAAGCCCTTTGGCTTTATCGGCTAACCCTGCAACAGGATTCGACATTTTAAAATTCTCCTTTCTTATACAAAACCGAAACGCAGATTTTCCCTCTGCGTCCGACTCATTTATATAATACTATCACAGTTATCTTATTATATCAATAATCTTTCATAAATAAGATAAAGTTTATACATTATTAACAAGAATGAACTTCGGTTTTTATGTTAATTTTTTTCGAATAATTCTCCATTAGGTTGACAACAAAGAGATAAAGTTGTATCATATACTATGTATAATAATGGATTAATGTATCTCAATTCATATAAAGATATGATATTTAAAGACAGGAGCGAAAGAAAATGAAAAAAGCATCAGCAATTTTTCTTGCAGTTTTGATGATTATTATAACGGCTCTGCCTATGTGCGCCTCTGCGGTTGTTGTCTCTCTTGACGACGGACTCGCACTCAATCCCGGTAACACCCGCAACCCTAACCCCGAATATAACTTCGCCTGGATTGATCAGCTTTTTGTAAGAACTGACGATATGGCAGTTGTTCCGGCTACTCTTACTCCCACTCCTGCCGACAACCCCTACAGTCATACATACGAAGAATTCATCGAGGAATGTGACCGTTATATATCTCTTAATTCACTGGATGAAAACGCTCTGGATAATATCTATTCCGCTCTCGTTGAAATGGTTTATTATACTGTTGTTTCATCAGGTATGACCGACAACTTTGATAAAATGTGTGCTGTTCTCACCCGAAACGGAATCGCCCTTCCCGATGAAGCCACAAAAGAAGACAAGATGAAAATAGGTATAGTTTATGCAGCTATTGAATTCAATGCAATCTATGCCATATACGATAAGAAAACCGATTTCCCCGCGGGTATTTCTCTGGACGGTGCTCTCACCATAATTCTCGGTGCTCTCACAGGTGTAACCGTTCCTTCAGGAGTTGAATCCGTTTCAGGCCTCGGCATTCAGGCAATAAAGCAATACCTGGGAGATTATGCCTACATTCCCCTTTCAGCCAATCCTACAACAGAAGAGCTTTTCTACTATCTTAAGGTAGTTGTAATAACAGAAAATGAGGAAAATGTTCCTCTCACAAAATACAACAAAGTAACAGACGCAGACAAAGAATATGTAGACTACAGATATTTTGCCACCATTCTCTCCATGGCTTACGATGTGGAAATCGACTACTCAGCACTTTATCTCGCTTCACAGAGCGAAAATAAGCTCGCCGTTCACCGTCTAGTCCTCGAAACCATGCTCACGGAAAAAGGTGTAGCCGCTTCTGAAACAGCCTCCACCGAAAAGCTTTTCAATCTTGCCTGCAAGCACGGATACTTCGCTCTCGAGCAGGAGTTTTTCAGCGACATACTCAGCTACAAATTAGAGGTTGCTCCCTCCTGCGAAAAAATATGGTTCACTCCCATCACCATCGGCGACCAGCTTAACGGCGGAAACAAGGCTCCTTTGACACTGTACCTTCAGGGTGTACCGGTCGCCCCCGGTTCCACCACTTCCACACCTCTTGACACTTCAAAAGACAAGGAAGTTATCTTCCTCGAAGTAAACTACGATGACGGAAACAGGAAAGACATCGCTCTTTACGAATTCACAATCATAAAAAATCCCGTCCTCGAATCTTCGGGAGAGACAGGTGTAGTAGGTCAGGTTCAGGACATGGTAAACAACCTAATTCCTACTGACAACGAAAAGGCATCACAGATTGTCGAAAGTGTTTTCAGCGGTATCGGAGCGACACAGGGACAGTCGGCAACATCCGGTTACGCTCAGGATATTCTTTCTACCTACGGCAGTGATCTTCCCTCCTCAGGCGATACTTCAACCACCGATTATTACAATGCCGACTATCTGGGTCAGCTTCTGGAAGGCGTTTATGAAACTGATGCTTTCGGTAATGTAATCACAACAAAGACCTATACCGTAACTACCGAAAAAGACGAAAACGAAGGCGGAAGCTTTCTCCGGCAGGTTACGCAGACCGTAGCAGAAAACCCCGAAATCGTAGCCGCTCCCACAAGCCTCATCGCTCTCGGCGGTCTTATCGGCTTTATGATGAATAAAAAGCATAAAGACAGCTTGAGACTCGAAGATGAAACCGAAGAAGAAACTGAAACCGAATAATAGCTTCTAAACCTACAGCCACGGAGTTACCGTGGCTGTTTTGTTATTATTTATAGGTAAAGCTGACACTTAGAGTTTACAGAGCGGTCCTTTGGCTCCCCGCCTCCCGTTACCGCTTCCTAACAATAAAGCACTCCCTTCCGCCACAAAAAAATAACCGCCTCCTTTTTTCGGAAACGGTTATTGATATTATTTTGCTTATCAGTCAAACTTAATTACTCTTATAATATTTTCACCCTGTGAAATCTTTTCAATGATTTCATCATCAAGATGTGAAGGTGTATCAACGAGAGTACAGGCGTAATCACCTTTAGAACGGTTAGCCATGTGGTCGATATTGATACCCTGGTCGGAAATGAGAGTTGTGATAGATGAAAGGATATTGGGAACATTTCTATGAAGAACGAGAAGTCTTCCGCCTTCGGTTCTTGCCATAGAAATATCGGGATAATTTACGCTGTTTTTGATGTTACCGTTAAGAAGGAAGTCTTCTATCTGATGAGCCGCCATAACAGCACAGTTATCCTCAGATTCGGCTGTAGAAGCACCGAGATGAGGCGTGGTAATGATACCGGGGACATTGATGGTTTCCTCTGTGGGGAAGTCGGTAACATAACAGCTTACTTTACCGCTTTCAATAGCTTCCTTGATATCGTCATTGTTAACAAGGTCTGCACGGGAAAGGTTGATAATCTTTACGCCGTCCTTCATTTTAGCGATGGACTCTTTGTTAATCATACCTCTTGTTTTATCATTTGAGGGAATGTGAAGAGTGATATAATCTGCGTTAGCGTAAATCTCATCATAGCTTGAAGCCTTGTTGATAGAGCGTGAAAGATGCCAGGCAGCCTCAACAGTAAGAAAGTTGTCACAGCCCAAAACCTTCATACCGAGGCTCTTTGCCGTGTTTGCCACCAGACCGCCGATGGCACCAAGACCGATAACACCGAGAGTCTTGCCTGCGATTTCGTTACCTGCGAAGGCACTCTTGCCCTTTTCTACCTGCTTAGCCACATTCTCTGTGAGACCGTTAGCCCAGGCGATACCGTCTACAACCTTTCTTGAAGCAAGAAGAAGAGATGCTATGGTAAGTTCCTTAACACCGTTGGCGTTTGCTCCAGGTGTGTTAAAAACAACTATACCCTTTTCTGCACACTTATCAAGGGGTATATTGTTTACACCTGCACCGCAGCGTACGATAGCTTTAAGATTGTCCTCGAATTCCACATCGTGAAGAGAAGCTGAACGGACCATAATGCCGTCGGGATTTTCGATGGTGTCACCGATTTCGAAAGCCTCTTTATTAAGCTGATCGAGACCGATAGCAGCAATTTTATTCATAGTTTTAATGGTTTTCATAACTTCATGCACCTCTTATGCCTTAGGATTTTCAGCGGCAAATTTTTTCATAAACTCAACAAGAGCCTCTACGCCCTCATAGGGCATAGCATTGTAAATTGATGCTCTCATACCGCCTACACTTCTGTGACCCTTGAGATTTTTAAGACCCGCCTTGTCAGCTTCGGAAGCAAACTTTTTATCGAGATCTGCATCGCCTGTAACGAAGGTCACATTCATCATTGAACGGCTGCCTTTTTCTGTGGGGGCGATGTAGTAATCCTGTGAGTCAAGATAATCATAAAGAAGTGCGGCTTTCTTTTCATTGAGCTTTTTCATTTCAGTAAGACCGCCGATAGACTTGATCCATTCGTAAACGAGCTTTGCCATATAAATGCAGTAGCAGGGAGGAGTGTTATACATTGAATCATTATCAGCCATAAGCTTATAATCAAGCATAGCGGGTGTATCTTCTCTTGCGCTTCCGATAAGATCCTCACGGACGATAACGATGGTAAGGCCTGCGGGAGCCATATTCTTCTGTGCACCTGCATAAATCATACCGAACTTGCTTACATCCACAGGCTCGGAAATGATGCAGGAGGACATATCAGCTACGAGAGGAATGTCACCTGTGTCGGGGATATAGCTGTACTTTGTACCGTAGATTGTATTGTTGAAGCAGATATGTACATAATCAGCATCAGGTCTGAAGGATTCTTTAGTAGTTTCGGGAATGCGTGAGAAGTTATCATCCTTTGAGGATGCGGCAGCTACCACGTCACCGTACTTCTGAGCTTCCTTGTAAGCCTTGGTGGAGAACTGACCTGAAAGAATATAGTCAGCCTTTTTGTTTTTATTCATAAGATTAAGGGGCACAGCGGCAAACTGTGTAGAAGCACCGCCCTGTAAAAAGAGCACCTTATAATTATCAGGGATTTCCATTATTTCACGGAGAAGCGCCTCTGCATCCTTGATAATTTTATCATAAACGGGACTGCGGTGGCTCATTTCCATAACGGACATACCCGAATCCTCATAGCAAAGCATTTCACTTGCTGCCTTTTCGAGAACGGAAACAGGAAGCATTGAAGGGCCTGCTGAAAAATTAAATACACGGTTCATAAAAAAACACCTCTTAAATAATTCCATATATTCATTATATTTATGAATATTAAGATTCATTATATAACTTTAACGCGCTAAAGTCAAGACAAAATTATACCTAAAAATTGTCGATATTTTTGTACAATATGTATTAACGTGGTAAAGCTGTAAAGCAAAAAACTCCCCGCATCAGCAGGGAGTCAGTATTTATATATATGTTATGCCTTTTTCTTACCGAGAATAATATTAGTAACCACACCGAGAATAAGAGCGCAAGCGATGGATGTGATTGTAACACTGCCAAAAGAAAGTGTGAGACCGCCGATACCTGCGATAAGGATTACGGAAACTACGAAAAGATTTCTGTTTTCTTCCAGGTCAACATTCTTTATCATCTTAAGACCCGAAACAGCGATAAAGCCGTAAAGAGCCATACATACACCGCCCATTACGCACGAGGGAATGGAGTCAACGAAAGCAACAAAGGGCTCGAGGAAGGAAATAAGGATAGCGCCTACAGCAGCGGTAATGATGGTGTAAACAGAAGCGTTTCCGGTGATGGCCACACAGGCTACAGATTCGCCGTAAGTTGTGTTGGGGCATCCGCCAAAGAATGCGCCTACCATAGAACCTACACCGTCACCGAGAAGGGTTCTGTGAAGACCGGGCTCTTTGAGAAGGTCTTTTTCGATAATGGAAGAAATGTTCTTATGGTCAGCGATATGCTCAGCGAAAACTACGAATGCCACGGGAAGATATGCGGCGGCAAGAGTGCCGATATATGCACCGTCGATTTCCTTAATGCCCTTCATAGCGGTAAGGAAGGTGAATTCCGGGACAGTGAAGAGACTGATGCCTGAGAAAATGCTGAAATCAATAAGCTTAATAGCGTCATTTCCTGTCTTGATACCGATTAAAGTGAGAAGGGAAGCAAATGCATAACCGGAAAGAATACCGATGATAAAAGGAATGAGCTTTATGGATTTTTTACCGTAGGTAGCGCAAATCATAGTCACGAAAAGAGTAACGAGACCGCAGGCTACAGCTACGAGAGGATTAGCAGAGGAAACCTTATTTGTAACCTCGACTATCTGTCCGTCCTGAATAACCTGAGAAACGGCATCAATCATAAATTTACCCTTCTGAAGGTCGCCTACTGCGTTGCCTGCCAGAGAAAGACCGATGATTGCAACGGTGGGTCCGATAACCTGCTTGGGCATAAGACGGTCGATCCAGTTTACACCCACAAGCTTAACAATAAGAGCCAGAGCCACGTAAACGAGACCGGCGAAAACCGCACCGATAATAATACCCGCATAACCGGCCTGAGCGGAAACGGCACCTGCGAAGGCCGCGGCCATAGAGCCGAGAAAAGCGAAGGACGAGCCGAGGAAAACGGGAGATGATGCCTTAGTGAAAAGAACATAAACCAGTGTACCTACACCTGCACCGAAAAGGGCCGCCGAGGGCTGCATACCGTTACCGATGATGATGGGAACCACGAGAGTAGCTGCCATAATAGCTAAAAGCTGCTGTACGGCATAGATAATCAGGTTCGGAAATTTTGGTTTGTCTTTGATGTCATAATAAAGTTTCATATTTTTTCCTCCTTATTTTATTACATTTATAGTATCATTTTGTCGAAATTTTGTAAATGGTAAAGGTGCATAAATCCGACAGAAAAAAACTTACCCTTTGACCAAAAATTCAGTCAAAGGGTTTATGTCAGTCGATATACAAATCTCTTATGCCCTCGAGGGCTCTGATGGCTGAAACGGTCATGTTGAGTCCGTCCTCATCCTTCGGGAAAATAACCGCCTTCATTACTATAGAGTCACTTTTTCTTTTAGTCGATACACTGTCGGCATAAAGGACTTCAAGAGTGTGAAGAGAGCCTCCGTAACGCTTTATTATTTCGCCTATATCCGAAGCCTGTCTTGACAGGTTTTCAGCTTCAATATAAAGGTTTTTCGAAGGATTGCCCTTAGCGATAAATCTTTTTAGAGTATTGAGCGTAGCGTAAATGAAAAGAGTAGTTATAAAAGCACCTAGATAGTACCCTGCACCTACGGCAAGACCGATACAGGAAACGGCCCAAAGGGATGCGGCAGTGGTAAGGCCCTTTACGCTGAAGCCCTCACGAAGAATGGTACCTGCGCCGAGAAAACCGATGCCGCTGATTACCTGAGCACCGAGTCTCGTCGGGTCGAAATTGGCAAGGCCCTCATACTCATTAAAAACAAAGCCTGAGGTCATCATAACCAGAGTGGAACCTACCGCCACAAGAATATGTGTTCTGAAGCCTGCAGGCCGGTGAGAATGCTCTCTTTCATAGCCGATAAGACCGCTGAAAAACACCGTAAGCACCATTTTGATTATAGCGTCAACAGCATATTGAACACTTTCATTTGCATATAATTCCGTCAGAAATGCCTTTACGGTATCCACACCTGTTGCCTCCTTTAAAATCAAAAATAAGAGAGTTTGTTCTCTCCCTTACTGCTAGTTTATTATTATACCACCGAATGCACAAAAAAGCAAATATTTTTTAGAATATTTTAACCTTGATTATCTCACCCTTTTAATGTATAATGAATAAGAATAGACATTTTCAGTTATGGAAAGGATGAGCAATATGGCAGTAAATAAAGTTAAACTCTCTATCGGCGGTACGGAATACTCCATTTTAGCCGAAGACGATGTAAAGTATGTACAGGAGCTGGGCAAAGAGCTTGACATAGCCTTTTCGAAAATTATGAAAGCGAACACCAGCATCTCCACTACACAGGCGGCTGTTCTTTTAGCGCTTGACTATGCCGATGAATGTAAAAAAGCCGTAGCAACTGCCGACAGACTCCGCGAACAGATAAAGGACTATCTTGACGATGCCTCAGATGCTAAAAGTAAGGCAGACTGGGCAAGACACGAAGCAGAAGCTCTCAAAAAGGAAACAGAGAAGCTCCGCCTCGAAAACGGCAGACTTAAGGCAGAGCTGAATGCCGTTCTGGAATCTGCAGGTAAATAATCAATGAAAAGACCTGAAATACTCGCTCCCGTTGGATCTTCCGACTCTCTTTACGCCGCCGTGCGTACAGGTGCCGATGCCGTTTATATGGGATGCAAAAACTTCAACGCAAGAATAAAGGCCGATAATTTCGGTGATGAAGAAATAAAAAACGCCGTCGCTTACTGTCACAGCCACGGCGTTAAAGTACATATTACCATGAACACCCTCATTTCTGACGAGGAAATGCCGGAAGCGCTGGAAACGGTTAAACGCATATGCTCCTGGGGAGCCGATGCTGTAATCGTGCAGGATTTAGGCTTAGCCACTCTTATGAACAAAGTGGCACCCCAACTCGAAAAGCACGCATCTACCCAGATGTCTGTACAAACAAAAGAGGGTGTCAAGCTACTTAATGAAATGGGCTTTTCCCGTGCTGTTCTTCCCCGTGAGCTTACGAAGGAAGAAATCAAAAACATAAAGAACAGCTCCGACATTGAAATCGAGATTTTCATTCACGGCGCTCTGTGTATGTCCGTTTCGGGTCAGTGCTATATGAGCAGTATGTTTGGCGGACGAAGCGGTAACCGCGGTCTTTGCGCACAGCCCTGCCGTCTCCCCTTCTGTGCCGAAAACGGAACAGGTAATGACCTGAGCCTTAAGGATTTATCCCTTATCGAAAGAGCAGAGGAGCTTACGGAAATCGGTATCGATTCTCTGAAAATAGAAGGCAGAATGAAGCGTCCCGAATATGTTGCGGTGGCTGTCACAGCCATCAGAAGCACCCTCGACGGAAAAGCAGATAAAGAAATCCTTTCAAATCTCCGTGCAGTTTTCTCACGCTCAGGCTTTACCGACGGATATTTTGCCGACAAGCGAGGCAGAGAAATGTTTGGCATAAGACAGAAAGAGGATGTCACCTCTGCGACCAATCAGGTTCTTAAAGATCTTTCCAGACTTTTCGAAAAGGAACAGGGAAATATCCCCGTTAGCTTTTTCCTGACAGTTATTGAGGGCGAAAAAATTTCTCTTTCAGCTTCTGCTATGGGTAAAACCGTTTTTGTGGAAGAAGACTGCATCCCCGAAAAGGCGCTCAACAAGCCTCTCACCGAGGAAGGACTCACGGAAAGAATCTCCAAATGCGGCGGCACACAGTTTTATGCCGAAAAAACAGAAATTGACCTGGATGAAGGACTCATCGTTCCCGCAAGTGCCATAAATAATCTCCGTAGAACAGCCCTTTCAGAGCTTGAAAAAGCTATCTCATTTGTAAAGTTAAACACCTTTACAGATATGGACTTAAAGACACCCGTCTACAAGGCAGAACAGGCTTTGAAATATAACATAAGAATAGCAAAACCAAGTCAGCTTCCCGAAAACCTCGAAAATGTGGAAAACTTATATATTCCGCTGAATTCTGAGGAAAACTTCGTGGAAAACGTAAAAAAACTGCCTGTAAATGTGGGAATTGAGGTTCCCAGAGGCATTTTCGGTAATGAAACATTTGTGGAAAAGTATCTTGAAAGAGCTAAAAGTCTCGGCATCAATTTAGCTTACTGCTCAACACTGGACGCTCTTGCCCTGGCGAAAAAGCACGGCTTCGACATTCATACAGGCTTCTCGATGAATGTTTTTAACAGCCATTCCGTGGACTTTTTAGAGACTTCAGGTGTAAAGGAAATTACCTTGTCTCCTGAGTTGACACTCAAAAAACTTTCGAAGGTCGGCGGAAGTGCAAAAAGAGGTATAATCGGCTACGGCAGACTTCCTCTTATGCTTACGAGAAACTGTCCCGTGAAAAACGGTACGGACTGCAGTGAATGTAAAAGCAATAAATATCTTACTGACAGAAAGAATATGAAATTCCCCGTGGTCTGTCATTTCGGTGCAAGCGAAATTCTCAATTCACAGCCCATCTATTTAGGGGACAGACTCGGCGAAATCGAAAATTTAGACTTCATAACCTTCTACTTCACCAAAGAGAAAAAGGAAGTTTGTGAGGCCATACTCGATGCCTACCGTAAAGGCAAGGCTGTCAAAGGCGAATATACCCGCGGACTTTATTACCGCGGACTTGAAGGATAAAAATGAAGAATTACAGAAAAGAGGATTTATATTATGCCTAAAAGAACTGACTACTTATCCTGGGACGAATACTTTATGGGAATAGCTATGCTTTCCTCCTACAGAAGTAAGGACCCGAACACACAGGTAGGTGCCTGTATAGTAAACGATAAAAACCGCATCATGTCCGTCGGCTATAACGGATTCCCCAGCGGCTGCAGCGATGACTGTTTCCCGTGGGAAAGAACAGGTGATGCCTACGACACCAAATACCCCTATGTATGCCATGCAGAGCTTAATGCCATTCTTAACTGCCGTGGAATCAACCTTGAAGGCTGCCGTATTTATGTGGCGCTCTTCCCCTGTAACGAATGTGCCAAGGCTATTATTCAGAGCGGTATAAAAGAGGTAGTTTACCTTTCCGACAAATATGCGGAAACAATGTCAACCAGAGCATCAAAAAGAATGTTTGAGGCAGCGGGAGTAAAGCTCACCAAGCTCACTCCGACAAAAGAAAACATCGTCATTGATTTTGATGAGAATAAGGTGTAACATAAAGAGCAACCGAACATAAAAACGGTTGCTCTTTATTTGTCTTATTTTTTATCTGTACCGAATTCTCTTCTGCCCTCTTCAGTATCTCTGTAATACTGTGTCTTATGGTTGGGATGCTTGGTGCTGTTCCAGAGCTTTTCTGCTCTCGGTGCCCATTCTTCAGCGAACTTGTCACACTTACTGCAGAGCATTTCTGCTGTTTCCTCACCGAGGAAGTTTGTGGATTTGGCTCCCGTTCTCTTTATAATATCACGGAGACACTGGGGATTTTCCAGCATAGGACAGGGACGGAGATGGTTATCATTAAAGGGCTGGTCGTGTCTGAATGCCATAAAGAGAGGATTCTGCAGACCTTCGAGAATAGTATGAGTTCTGATGTTCGAATCAGAGAAGTGAATAAAAACGCAGGGCTCCATATCACCGGCTGAGTTGATGTGGAAATAGTTTCTGCCGCCTGCGATACATCCGCCTACATATTCACCGTCACTCTGGAAATCCATAAAGAACATGGGCTTGCCTGTCTTTGAGTTTCTGACTCTGCGCAGCCATTTGTACATATATTCTCTCTGGTCAGGTGTAGGAATGAGATCAGGAGATGCGCCGTGACCTACGGGCATAAAATTAAAGTAAAGACCGAACTTTACACCGAGGTCAACCATTTTATCGAGAAATTCATCACTTGTAACCTGGTCGATGTTGTTTCTTGTATAGCATACGCTCATACCGAAAAGACAGCCTTTTTTCTTAAGAAGCTTCATAGCATTGATAACCTTCTGATAGTTACCCTCACCTCTTCTGGCATCAGTAGTTTCCTCTGTACCCTCGATGGAAAGAGCAAGAGCAAGATTACCCACTCTTTTCATTTCGTCGCAGAACTTTTCGTCAACAAGATGTCCGTTTGTATAGGAAAGGAAGCCACAGTCGGGATTAGCCTCGCAGAGCTTTATGAGGTCATCCTTTCTGATGAGAGGCTCACCGCCTGTAAACATATAGAAATGTGTACCGAGCTCTTTAGCCTGACTTACGATGGAAGCCATTTCCTTATAGGTAAGATTGTGCTTGTGGCCGTATTCTGCCGCCCAGCAGCCCTCGCACTTACAGTTACAGGCACTGGTGGGGTCAATAAGAATCTGGAAAGGAATGTTACATTTATACTTTTCACGGTTTTTTCTTACTGCCTTTGTTCCCTTGACACCTGCACCGAGACCCATGGCTAAAAGCATCTTTTTGATAACATCTCTGTCAACATCACGAAGGATGTTCATAGCCATATCATAATAAACATTATCACCGTCGGTTATACCCTTACGGAAAGCATCGATATAGTGCTTCGGGAAAATACCGCCTAAAAGCTTCTCTCCTACGTCAACAAGCTTAAGAAGGTTACTCTGAGGGTCCTTGTCAACATATTTAAGAAGTCGGTCAAGGACAGCACCTGCGGCGGCTCTTTCTAATTTATCTGCCATATTCATAATAAATATACCTCGCAAAAATTCCTTGGATTAAAGAACATATCCGTAAAATTATAACATAAGGAAAAATAAAAGTCCATAGTAAAACAAATAATAATTAATTATAGGAGTAAAACACATCAGATATTCATAATAAATCTTTGCGAAAAGACTTGATTTTCCTTTTACTTTATATTATAATATTTAGGCTATCAATCGAAGGGGTATTCCCCCGAATAAAACAAAGATACTTTATTTTGGTCATGCAGCAGTGGGTTCTGTGCGACAGTACACTGTGAACCATGTCAGGCGGGGAACCGAGCAGCATTAAGCAATTCGTCTGTGCGACACAGGTCAGCCTGCTGCTGTATGACCAAGGCAAAGTGTCTTTTTTTAAACTAAGGCAACTGAAATATGAGGAGGCGAAAGAATGTATCAGGTACTATACAGAAAATACAGACCGAAGGTTTTTTCCGATGTAGTTGGTCAGGAACACATCACTACCACCCTTGCCAAAGAAATTGAAACAGGTAAGCTTTCTCACGCCTACCTTTTCACAGGCTCAAGAGGTACGGGTAAAACCACCTGCGCCAAAATTCTTTCCAAGGCTGTCAACTGCCTCAACCCCGTGAACGGCAACCCCTGTAACGAATGTGAGGTCTGTCAGGGTATCGAATCAGGTGCCATCCTCGACATCGCCGAAATTGACGCCGCAAGTAACAACGGTGTAGATAATATCCGTGACATCCGTGAGGAGATTAATTTCACCCCCGCCTCCTGTAAGTACCGTGTGTATATCATCGACGAGGTGCATATGCTCTCCATCGGTGCATTCAATGCTCTTCTGAAAACTTTAGAAGAGCCTCCCGCACACGTTAAATTCATTCTTGCCACCACAGAGGTCCACAAGCTCCCCGTAACCATTCTTTCCCGCTGTCAGCGTTTTGACTTCCGCAGAGTTACTCCCGAGGCTATGGCAAAGAGAATGAACTACATCGCCTCACAGGAAGGCTTTACCGTAACAGAAGAAGCACTCTCACTTATCGCAAGAATCGCCGACGGTGGTATGCGTGATGCACTTTCACTTTTAGACCAGTGTACAGGTCACGGTGACACCATTGATGCTGACCTTGTATGCTCCGTAGCGGGAATGACGGGAAAGGACCATCTTTTCTCTCTTGCCTCCACTGTAAACGAAAAAGATTCTGCAAAGGCTTTGGAGCTTATCAGTGACCTTCACGGTAAAAGCTGTGATATGGAACGCCTTTGCTCAGATATGATAAACCACTTCCGCAATCTTATGATAGTAAAAACCGTCAGAAGTGCCGAAAGCCTTTTAGTCTGCACCGCTGACGAATTACAGCAGTATAAGAAGCAGAGCGGAAATTTCACTCTCGAAAATATCCTCTACTGCATTTCACTTCTGCAGGAGGCTATGGCAAACATAAAAAGAGGCGTGAACAGAAGAACGGAAATGGAAATGACCTTTATTAAACTTTCCACACCTTCTCTCACCGCCGACAGCGAAAACCTTTTAAGACGTATCGCAGAGCTCGAAAATAAAATGCGAGGTGGCTCCTTCGTTTCCTCCTCTGCACCTGTCACACCGACAGCCTCCACAGAGGTCAAGACAGAAACCGTAGCTCCCGCTCCCCTTTCAAAGCCTGCCGTAACGGCAACAGCATCTGTACCGACAGAACCCGTACAGACTCCTCCCCCGCAGGATGAGATCCCCTACCCCGAGGACGAAGCCTCCCCCGCTGAGGAAGAGCTTCCCTGGGCAGAGGTTATGCAGGAGCTTACCAAGCTCAATATGCCCCTTTGGGGTGTCCTTAACGGCTCCTCGGCAGTTATTCAGGGCGATTTCGTTCTCATTAAAAGCGACAATCCCACTCTCAAGGACTTTATTAAAACAGGCACAAATGCAAGAGACATAAAAACTGCCATCAAAAACGTAATGGGCAGACCATACCGACTCGGTCTTTACAGCGGTGCGGTGCAGAAAACCAATGCCCCTGCCAAACCTAAAAAGGATCCTCTTGAAAGCCTCATCGGTAAAGCAAGAGATATGGGCATAAATGTTGACGTAAATAAATGATTATTATATAATCAAAGAGATAAAACTTAATTAAAGGAGACTAAAAAAATGAAAGCAAGAATTCCCGGCGGCATGGGTGGCGGCCAGATGAATATGATGAAAAAAATCCAGGAAATGCAGGCTCAGCTCGAACAGAAGCAGGCTGAAATCGAAGCAAGCGAATTTACCGCTTCTGCAGGCGGCGGAGCAGTAGAGGTTACAGTTTCAGGTGCTCACGAAGTAAAGGATATAAAGCTTCAGCCCGACGTTGTAGACCCTGAAGATATCGAAATGCTCTCCGACCTTATTATTGCCGCTACAAATGAGGCAATGAGAAAGGCTGACGATGCTATGGAGCAGGCTATGAATGCCGCTAAGGGCGGTCTCAACCTTCCCTTCTGATGGCAGGATATAATGTAGCCTCTCTCTCGAGGCTTATTGAACAGTTTGAGCGTATGCCCGGCATCGGACATAAGACAGCCCAAAGAATGGCTTTTTATGTTCTCGGTCTGAAAAAAGAGGAGGCACAGGCTTTCTCTGATGCAATCCTTAACGCTCACGAAAAAATCAAAAAGTGTACACGTTGCTGTAATCTTGCCGAAGATGAGCTGTGTCCCATCTGCAGAAGCGGAAACAGGGATGAAAGTCTCGTCTGCGTGGTCGAGGACCCCCGTGACGTTATGGCTTTCGAGCGCACTCACGAATATGAGGGTACATATCACGTTCTCCACGGTGTTATCTCCCCTATGAACGGCATAGGTCCTGAGGATATTACTGTCAAAGAGCTTATCGCGAGATTTTCCGACGGTAAAATCAAGGAAGTCATTATGGCGACCAATCCCACCGTTGAGGGTGAAGCGACAGCGATGTATATTTCCCGTCTGCTGAAACCTTTAGGTGTTACTGTGTCAAGACTCGCTTACGGAGTCCCCGTGGGCGCAGACCTTGAATATGCCGATGAGGTTACTCTGACGAGGGCGCTTGAGGGAAGAAGAAGCCTTTAATAATTCGAAATGCGGAATGCGAAATTCGGAATTGCGAAGAAGCTTCAATAAAAAAACGAAGTTGCAGTCCGCAAAGTTTGGTGGAATAAGCTTGAGTTCTACGAGGTAATTATATGTGGAAAAAACTATATAACTCAGCAATCAAAGTTCAAAACAGCAGAACAATATCGCCTTTTGTTGATGCTGGCGGAGTTGCTGCGGCGATCCTTACAAAAAAAGGAAATATTTATGTCGGTGTATGTATCGATACCGCTTCAACACTCGGAATGTGTGCTGAAAGAAATGCTATTGCAAATATGATTACAAACGGCGAAAGTCAGATTGATAAAGTTGTTGCCGTAATGTCTGACGGCAGAGTCGGTTCTCCCTGTGGTGCTTGTCGTGAATATATGATGCAACTCGACAAAGATAGCGGAGAGATTGATATTCTGCTGGATCTTGAAACTGAAAAAACCGTAAAACTTAAAGAATTGATTCCCAATTGGTGGGGAACGGATAAGTTTGAGAACTAATTTTATAACTTCAATTTTATCCATTAAGTAAACATTATTTGGCGGGAGTAATCTCTCCGCTATATACACGGTCGGGCGCGAATGCGAATTTCGCATTCCGCATTCCGAATTAATGAAAGAAAGGTGGCGCCTTGTATGGCAGTATCACAGCCTGACGAAAGACAAGTTGTAGCCCAGAATAAAAAAGCAAGGCACGACTATTTCGTTTTAGAAACCTACGAAGCCGGAATAGAGCTTTTCGGCACAGAGGTAAAATCTATCCGTAAAGGAAAAATCAATCTGAAGGACTCCTGGTGCAGTATCGATGCAGGTGAAATTTTCGTAAACGGTATGCACATCAGTCACTATGAGCAGGGAAATATCTTTAACCGTGATCCCATGCGTGTGAAGCGCCTTCTGATGCACAAAAAGGAAATCAACCGCCTTTTAGGCGTTACCAAACAGCAGGGCCTTACTCTTATTCCTCTTTCCGTATATTTTCTTAAAGGCAGAGCAAAACTCGAAGTAGGTCTGTGCAAAGGTAAAAAGAATTATGATAAAAGAGAAACTCTTGCCAAACGTGATGCTCAGAGAGATATGGAAAGAGCCGCAAAAAACAGGTAAAAACTACATTTGATTTTATCAGATAGTGGTGATATAATATAAAAGCAAAATGCTTTAAAATCTATACGGGGATGAAAGGATTTCGACGGGGGTTTTGAAGCACGATAAGCGGGTAGCGCTGTGGCAATCGCTTTAAAAGGTCACACATTTAAAAATAACTGACAACAATACAGTTTTAAAGGCTGCTTAAGCGGCCCGTCTTGGTTAAGAGTACTGCGGCTTAACTGAAGGCGTCGATCAGCAGTGAACGTGCACGGCAGAGCATCCTCGTATGCCGTCACGCATCAGAGGATACTGAGGTTTTAAGCCTGTCATTCGGCGTGAGACTGAGGGAATGTTAAAAGACTGACAGCACCCGGAGAAAGTTGTGTGAATGGATTTTCGGACGCGGTTTCGATTACCGCCATCTCCACCAAACACAAGTCAGACGAACACCTACTACTTCTTCACAGGCGGCTTCGCCGTGAAAGTGGACATCTGACAGAAACAAAAAGAGAACCGTCACAGTTTTAATAACTTTGACGGCTTTCTTTATTTAATATGTGGATACGCAGAGGTGATTCTTTTGAAAAATAGCATGCAATGTTTTGCAACCTTAATTTATATAAATAATGTTCATAAAATTAAACTTGCAGAAATCCCATATAATCTTAATAATACGGCTGAAACAATACTCCCCAAAATAGTAAATACATTAAATAAATCAAACCACGCATTCGATAACACCAAAGGGCGCTTATACATTTGTAAAGGCAATGATATCTTTCTTTTTGAAAAATTTATTGTTCTGGATGAAGCTAAAATAACTGTTTTATATTCTGAAGTGGTTGCCCTCAACAATGCTGTAAACTATGATGAAGTGGATGGTATAATGTTCTTTTTCCATACAAACGAAAAAAATCATATGTATCAACCTCATGTTCACGCTTCGTATAGTGGTAAAACAATCAGTATATCCTTAAATGATTATACAATTACGGGTGATTTTAAAAACCCTAAAAAAATTAAAACAGCGATTAATTATGTTAAAGAAAACATTGATGATTTATTACAGGCATGGAAAAAATGGACAATCAAAAATTAAAACCATTGTAAAATTTTAATCACTCCGCACATTCGACAAAACACAGACCTCCTTGTAAAATGGTATTACCAAATACAAGGAGGTTGATTTTATGTTTAATAAGAAAACCAAACTGAAGCTCACGGATTTTGAGTGCAAACTTTTAATCAACGGAATGAACGAGTTCCGTAATATGCTTCTCTCGAAGGGTATCCCCATAGAAGATGTTGACGAACTGCTCATAAAAATCATCAACCAATCTGAACGATAGGGGGTGATATTATGTCTGACTTTATTGAAGATTTCTACTATGGAAACATCGAACCGCAGGAGTGCACTACCAACCTGACGGCAAAGGTAAAAAAGAGCCTCAGAGAGCTTGCCAGCAAAGAAGATCACTTGACATCACTCTTCGATGACAAGTATAGGGAGCTTTTTACCGATTATGTAGCAACCTACATTAAATTTTCAAGTCTCTGCAACGCAGATAGTTTCACCGTCGGCTTCAGACTCGGAGCAAGATTCACATACGACACTTTTATCGACAACAAGAAAGGATAAAAATTATGGCAAATATTACATACAGACAGGTCAACAATTATTTGATACCAAACCTCACAATCCCACCTGAAGAAACAGCCATCCACCTCGGAAAATGGGGTATGATGTATAAAGATCACTTGCAAAAACACAACCCCGTCCTTTTCGCAACTCTCCTAACCCAGGGCAAGCTCTACCAACACTGCGCCCAAATCGACACCCAAGCTCAGCATATGTTCAACACTCTCGTCGAGCAAATAAAAACCGCGGAAGGTGTAACCGAGCAATTCAAGGAAGAAAATCAATTGGAGTGGGTGCGGCAATTACAAAATATAGAATCAAGGGCAAGAGAAATTATCATTAGAGAACTTATCTTTATTTAAGTAAAAATGCACGGGAGTCCAACACCTCTCGTGCATTTATTTCCCTATGACAAAATCCTATTAACGTCTCTATGATTTTTACTATAATACTAATCAATAAAATTAAAAAAATCTTTGAATTTATCTTTAAAAATATTAAAAACAGCCATAAGAATATCGTCATCATCAACACTTATGTAAGACTCTTCGGCCTCATCGCTTTCATCCAATTTCAATATAACTACCTGTCCAGCTTCTTCACAATCTTCTATCGGCAACAGAACCACATATTCCTCACCCTCATAAGCGATTAAATCCATAAATTCAAATTCAACTTCTTCGCCATTCTCATCATTAAGAATAATGGTTTCAATCTCGTCGTCGGGATTAGGAAGGTCATCATCCAAATCCGAAAAAAGCTCATCAAATTTAGCTTCAAGTTTTTCTCTTAAATCCTTATCTTCACTATTCACCATTCAACTCTCCTTATCGTTTTTAATCTCTCAAAAGAAAATCAACCGTTACCGAAAAGTAATCAGCAATAGGAACAAGCAAATGTATTTCGGGATAAGCCAAACTCTTTTCCCATTTTGAGACGGCTTGCGGAGTAACATTTAAATGCTTTGCCAACTGCTCTTGAGTCACTTTGTTTTTTCTTCTTAACTTCTTTATTTTATCACCAATCATCATTATTTTCAACTCTCCTTGTACTCTTATTCAATGATTTCCATATTCTTATCAAAGTAAAACTCTTTCAAATCGTCCAAACGCAACAGCATAGGATTCAATCCCAATCCGGCACCCACATCAACATCTATCCATGTTTTTGTTTTTATTGCCTTACCCTTAAAGTTCTCACCATAGTAAACGGTTGGTGTATGCCCGAATATAACGGTTACATCATCAAAATACTCCCTATTTAGGTTAGGTCTATTCCAAAGCAAGTCAACACTGGAATATTCAGAAAGCTTCTTGTCGATTTTAAATGAACCAAGACCACTATGAGTCAAAATAAAGTCCCTGTCATTTACCGTAACAGTTTCATGCAAAGGTGCTTCTCGTAAATACTCCAATATGTATTTAATTTCATTATTTCTCATTGCCGAAAGAGCATTTAATGTTGACTGACCACTATTAGAAACCCAAGTAGCATATGTGTTAAGTTTTGTACCAGTTAAATTTGCGATACTATCTTCTGTAATTTCTTCAAATAAGAAATCGCAAGCGAGAAGCATAGCCTCGTGATTGCCAAGTATGAGTTGAGCATTTGGCTGAGACATAAGCCATTTCAGTATTTTTATACCATCAGGACCTCTATCAATAACATCGCCTAATACCCATAAAAAATCAGAGTCATTAAAGCTAACCCTATCAAGCATCAATTTAAACTTTTCAATAGAAAAACCGTGTAAATCAGAACATACATATTTCATTGTCTTTTTCTCCTTATTTAACATTTCCTCTGATGATTTTAGAAATTTCATCTGCACACTGTTTTACATCTTCATTCATTACAACAAAATCGTAATATCGTGTTTCTTCCATTTCTTTAATTGCAGTTTCAATTCGTTCAAGAATTTCATCTTCAGAATTTTCACCTCTATCTTCAATTCGTTTTCTCAATTCATCTGTTGATGGAGACTGAATAAAAATAGTTGTTGAAAGCGGAAAATGTCTTAAAACACTCCTTCTACCGCTGACATCAATTACCAATACAAGTGGTTTATCAGTCGGATACCTATTGATTTCTGAAAGAAGGGTTCCATAATGTTCATGATTATAGATGTTATGCTCAAGAAGTTTTCTGTTAAATTGATAGTCATAGAATTCATCTATGGAAATGAAGTAATAATCTTTTCCGTTTACTTCATTTTTTCGAGGCTTTCGTGTAGTAACTGAAACCGTCTTATTAAGCTCCGGATACTGTTTCATTACTTCATTCACAACTGTAGTTTTACCTACACCCGAAGGGCCGGAAACAACTATAAGGTTCTTTCTCATATCAACCTTAACATCATCAATATGTTCATACAAACAGCATCTTTTATAAAGTTCTTCTGTAAAAACTTTATCAGAATCTCCTGTTCTACAACCTGTCAGCTTAACAGTTACAAAAATATCCGTTTCTTTCTTTTCAATTCGTACAACTTCATATCTTACAAAAGCGCTTTCTCTAAGTGGTGCACCAACAAAAAAGAAACTGGAATCTTCAACTTCTTTATATATCTTTCTTCTGACAATTCGCAGATTATTTTCAATTTGTTCATCTGATAAGAAAGATATACCTAATTCATTGCAAATTCCTTTTGTCATAAACATAGGGTGTATGCCAATGTGATTATCATTATGCTTTGTCTGATAAAATGCACTATACATAAGAATTAACAAGTTCATTCTTACATCTTCTTTTAGTTCATTATCATTGAAGAAATCCGGTATAAAAAGTAGCTTTCCTTCATGCCACTGCATAGGAAATCTGTTTTTCTCACCTATCTCGATTTCAGGATTAACTGAAAGCTCGAAATATTCATTAAGATATGTATAGAACTCCTGTATCTTTTCAATTGTCCATTTGTTCATTTTTATTAACTCCTTTTCTTTGTTTTCTTTATTATAGAATGGCAAAGAATTCAAGCTGTGGTTTTCGTTATTTAAAAAATGTGTTGCCCGTAATCTCTTACGAGCAACACTAAGTTTTTGTAAATATTAGTCAACATAGTAGGTATATCTTCCGCTTGAATTCTTAAGAAGATAATATCCCAAACTTCCAAGGTTTTCAGTTGTATAACCACCATTTCCAACAGAATCAATGATTAAGAAGTTTGAAGCAGAAAGTTTAGACGAATCTGTAACATTCTTATATCCAACAACTGCTACATAATGACATCCTGTGGAACGTTTTCCTGCACCATCATCTACATTGATAACAACAGGCTTGCCATTATTTATATTGTCATAAACTGCTTTGAAAACAGTAGCTTGACTCGTACTTGTTTTCTTTGTGTAACTAGCCTTTGAGCAAACAGCAGTGTAACTGTATCTACCTGCTGATTTGAGATAGCCTTCGCTATATTCTGTCCACTTGTGTGCAGAACCATCAATAATATCTCTACTGTAAGCAAGTGCTCTGCAAAGACAGCTCTTTTCACCTGAACCCTGTTTGCCTGTCGTTTTGATTAAATTCCAGTTGATTGAAAGTGTTTTTGAGCTTCCGTTATTTGTTGTAGAGACAGGATTGAGCGAATTTTTCTTACCATCACTTAAGATGCTCTTCATTTTCTTGATGCTAGCAGGACCAAAGGAACCGTCCGCTGTTAAGCCTGCAGCCTTCTGAAATGCAATTGTTGCTGTCTTGCTACCCGGACCGAACGAACCATCAACTACTATATATGATGTTTTAAGTCCTTCGTTAGCAATACAGTTATTGATTGCCGCCTGAATCCAACGAATTTCGTCCTTTGTTGTGCTGCTTGACTTTACAACCTTTGAACCGTTCCAATATGCATAGTCACCTGAATTCTCAGGAGCATTATAGCTTGAATAACTTGTATTGCTTGCTGCTGAAGCAGTCAAACCGATTGCACTTGTTGAAAAAACTGTGATAATTGCAAGAACGATTGATAAAACTTTAGTGATATTCTTTTTCATTAGTAAAAACTCCTTAATTTATTATAGATATAAGTTTTTTGGGGTTTGATTATGTTGCCGAATAACTCGGCAACATAATCTTAATTAAATTAATGATACATATCATAAAAGTAATTATATGTACCTGAAACAGCGTGTTTTAACGCCCATCCAATTGCAAAAGAACAAATTGCTCCCCACATAATCAGTATCTCCTTTCTTAATAAGAGTAATTATTGAATGCAAATATGAAATATACTGTTGTTGAAATAATTTTCCAAAGCATTTCATTATCCTCACTTTCTTTTTATTCACTCTCTTGAAGTGTTGTTGTATTTGTGTCTCCTAAAAGGCCGGTCTCTTGAATGTTTCATAGCTTGTTCTCCTTTGTTCTCTTCGTTGTCTTTATTGTACTATACACTAAATGTCAAATTGTGGATTTGGTTAATCAAATGTTTCACCTTGTTGAAAGGCCGGTCTCTCGAATACTCCATTTCGTTTTCTCCTTTTTTATTTGATGAATTTATTGTACTGCATTGACTCTGTGAAACTGTGTAAACTGTTAATCAAGCTACATAATCAGCATATTCTAAAACCGACTCCAATACACAAGTCACTCTTTGACGTTCAAGGTCAATCCTTTTTATTGAAAGTTGAACTCTGTCTCCTTTGTAGCCGTTTCCATAATAAAAAACTACTTTTCCTGTTTCATCGTCTCTGACACGGCATCCATGTTCATTACATCCGATTACCGTTCCCCTTATTGTGTCAAGTCTTTCAAAGATTTCCATAACTGTTTCTCCTTCGTTTTATTAGGTCTCTCAACCCTGTAACTTTATTCTACATCACACTCAACCAACAGTTGTGGAAACTCTTTTTCAAAATAGAAAGGGAGCCAAAAACGGCTCCCAAAGCAAGATGTTTATATGATTTTTGATTTTTAACAGGTATGCATATCGTGTATGTACTAAAATTAATTTTCACTCGAGTTATCATCTATATACTTCAAATAATACTCGACCTTTTCTTCAGCATAAGCTCTCGCATCAGCTTCAATCGGTTGATTTTTATATTCATCATAATTTGAGTTCGAAGATATGTAGTTTTCGGTATTTTCCTTCCATTCTCGTGCTTGCTTGTAATAGTAATTGTCTTGCACCAATTCAGATTCATAATCAATATTTTCAACTGTATAATGAACGAAAGCGTGATGCATTTCGTGGAGAATTGTCTGCAAGACATCTTCGAGCTTTCCTTCATTTAAATATTTATAGTTAATGAAGATTTCTTTAGATGAATCTATGTAATAACCGCAAGTGTACTCGGACATTTTTTCAGTTGATACAGTAATCTCAACATCGTTACTTATTCCAAGCTCTTCTTTTTCAATAAGAGCAATACTTCTTATTACTCTTTCCTTTTCTGCAACATTCACCTTGTCCCATTTAAGCAAGTCAGCAATTTTATCCTCATGTGGAATAACTACTTTTTCTTCTTTTTCCACTTCCTCGCTATCTTCGTTGAACCATTCAACGAATGCTGCCCACTCTTCAGAAGACAAAGAATACTTATAGTATTCTTCATAGAAACCTATTCCGGCAGGCAGCATCAATGCAACACAAAGCACATATGCAAGCAATGAACGAGAACGATTTATACACCATCTCTTTAATCTTTTGGTAACTTTTCTTTTTTCCTTATTAATACAAATGATTTTTTCAGTTAACCAAGATGAAAATAATATTGTTGCAACAATAAACACTCCTGTAAGCAATAAATGATATTGTGCAAATAATAAAAACAATAAAAGTTCAATTGTTAATATAGAACCTACAACAATTCCTGATTTCGTGTTATTCAACATAGGGTTTCTGTTTATAAACAACTGCATTACAAAGCAAACCAATATTGCAACAAGAAAAGATCCTACATATCCAAAAGACAAATCAAAATCAGCAAAATACAAATCATAGCCTTCAAATGCAATGATTATTCCAAACGCAAAAAGGATGGGTACCGTTTGAAAAAAGATTCTGAATATATTAAGTCTTCTTTCTTCCTGTTTTTTCATAAATCTAACCTCGCACTATTTTTTTGATTTGTTAATCAAGCTGCTATTTCATACGGGATAACATACTTAGTAACATATTTGATTTCACGAGGAATTCTTTGCACTGTAGCTCCAAGTCTTTTGTTCTTTTTCCACTTATCAAATCTTAAAATTTCATTCTCAGAACGTCCATCTTTAAACCACTCATAAACACCTTTTGAAAAAGGCTGTGTGAATAACCAATATTCACCTTTATCATTTTTGAGATAGAATTTAATCTCATCATTCGCCTTTTTAACTACAACCTTATTTTTCATATTCATTTCTCCTTCGCTTTTATATCGAATATACAACTTTAGATTTGCTATACAAATCCAAAGGATTAACCTTATTTAATGAATTGAATTTCCCGATATAGTCTTTGGAATTTCTTTTTTTTACAAAGAAATCAGCTATAATTACTACTGGTGAACAATCAATAATCAAATATGAATAAAGCACTCTTAACTGCATATTTGATTTCTGAAACTTAAAAGTATAAAACTGACCGTGTTTATCATATTTAACCTTGTCGTCATTGAAAATCCGATTAAAATCTATGTTTTGTTCTTCATAATTCTGAATCCGTCCATAAAGTGTTTCCACCCCACTTACAATAGCTTTTTGTACCTCTTTTGATTCCTTAAAATAATCTTTACAACTTACACAAATATTCATTTGAAAGTTCCTTCCTTTTTCTTGATGACTTTATTATAAGTTAATCACCAACAAGAGTTGTGGTTTTGGTTTACTACAAAAAAAGACGAAGGCAAAACTCAACGCCTTCGTCTTTGCTATGTATATTTTTATTTGTAAGATAAGCAGCCCTGTCTCTCGTGTGGGTAATAGTAATGTCCGTACCAATTGCAATACTGTCTACCATTGCTATCCTTCTTTCTGGGATTCCAGTATGCACAACCATCTGCACAGTTGTGTCCACAAAGTTTGCCGCAAGGAAGTTTAACCTGAGTTTTCTTTGTCTCGTTCATATTTACACCACCTTTCATTCTAACATTATATGTATTTCATCTTGTTGGATGATTACATCTTTATCTTTTCTTTTAGCAACAAATGAGAACACCTGTTTTGTCTCAGGGATAATAATAGGAAAATATAATTCATCTACACCTTTAGGTAGATTATCGAATATCTGTTTAATATATTCTTTATCTCCTGACGATAATGTGTTTTGTTCTAACAAGTGACTATGAATAATGCCTGAAAACTGTATGCCGTACTTATCCCATTCTTCAATTCTTTGATTAAAAGCATTAATGTCAGGCTCATACACAGCTCTTTCAGTTGCATTTTGGGAATTATCGTGATAATATTCACAGACTATGCTATTTTTTATACCCATTATACCTCCTTGTTCAGGAGGAGGGAGAGGATAACTATTCAGTATTTTCAAATAAACATTTTGCAATATTTTCATTGTCATTTCCTTCTTTGAGTAAGTATGTATGCAAAACTTTGTTTTATAAACTCTTCAAGATCCTTTTTTACAGACAAAATTATTAAGTTTAATTTGTCCATACTTACGGGAATAACATCATCTTTTTTGAATAATCTCTCGTAAACAATATTACCATTATTAATTTTGAAGTTATCTTTTTGATGAAATGGAATTCTGTTCTTTTCTTTAAAAACTATATTTGTCAATTGAGAAGTCATCAAAATTCTTGTCGAGTTGCTACTAAAGTCCATTATAACAGTTTCAGAAATCTGTCCGTATGCTTTGTCTTCAAAATCGAAGCCTATCTCTATTTTATTATCCGGTCTTGAAAACCCTACTATATAGTAATACTCGCTTTTAACCATTGACAAAAGCAGAATTGCGTTATTAAATGTTTCTCTTTCATTAAATGGTGTGTCTTTAATGTTGTGTAAAATTTTACTATCCATTGAACACCTCTTCTTTCGTTGTGTTTATACTATCACAATGAAAGAAGGAAAATGGAGAAACTGTTATTCTACGGTATCCGGTTTAGGTTCATTCATAAAAGAAAATTCAATAATATTCTCAAACATTTCAAACGGGTTGGAGGCAAGAAGAGACAGCATTATCAGGTTTTCAAACCTATTACCGGGATACAACCTTGACATGCCACACCTCATTAGAAGATCATTACATTCATCTAAAAAGATAAAATAATCTTCAGCAGAGTATTCGTCTTTTTCCTGCAAATACAGTGAAAAAACATAAAACTTCATAAATACTATGTCTTTTCTGTCAACTGTTTTTTCTCTTCTAATCAAATCCCATAGCCTATCACTGACCGGAAGATTCATAGTGATTCTTTTTGGCAGTTCAGTAGTCTTAATCTTTTTGCTATCCTGTCCGCCCTCACCATTATAAATATTAATGAAATCGTTGCTTACAATTTTCTTGCCGCCCTTGATCCTTTCAGTGGTAGCTCTAGGAATACACGCAAGCATTTCCTTTGCTAACTGCTCCGGATTTATTAGATTATCGTTCTTTATTTGTTCCTTTATAATAGCAATTCGTTCTTCTATCGTTTTCCCTTCAAATTCTGTTTTCTTCTCTGAAGATAATAATGACGAACTCGCTTTAACATACAAAGAAACAAACTCATTATATGCAGTTTCTGAATAGCTATAAAAATTTGATATGTTGGCTAAAAGAAACTCCATTAGCATTTCTTCTGTTTTTATTTCTTGTGTAACCGTGCTTCTCGCAAAAGATGTATAGTTCTCTTTTTTTTCTTTTGTTTTAACTATATCTTTAGATCTAACATCAAACAATTGACACAGCTCATCATACTTTTGATAACTATTAAACTCTTCATTTGATTGACAGAATAATGCGATTATTTCCTTAGGTTCTCTGTAATTATAAGTCTGCTCTGCCAACACATCTGTTAAAAACTTAGATGTGTATTCACTATCCATATGTAATGCAAAGCTCAAATCAAACATTTTCTTTCTGATGCATCCAGTAGTAGCACGAAGTTGTCTCCTAATTTCAGCTTTTGGTATATCTATAGTGAGATTGCCATTTGCATCAGTATTAGACTTTGCATTTATATAGTTAAATATGTCTATATACTCTGCAATATCATCGGTTTCTATATTATAATCTTCGCTTGTGTGATCTTTTGTAAAAATGACCTTCTCAGGTAAAGTAAAACTATAACATTGTTTTTCTGTGTCAAAGCCATTACTATACTGTTCACAAATGTATCTTCTCAAGGCTAAACCTAACGGCATTGAAAAACGTATATCTTTTAGATAGTCAATGATTTCAGGAACCCTATTTTCAAGTCCATATATGTCATCTTCCATTTCATATATTTTGTCAAGACCCCAATCATTTATTTTTTCGGTCATAATACCTGTATAACCATCTTTCATCTTCTAATCCTCCTGTGTTTCATCAATCATACTCTGAGCCATTTTTCCGATAAGGTCATCCATAATTAAATCTCTTACATATTCAATATTTTTCACCACAATAGGATACATCTCATCATCAGTGGCATTGAGTTCTTCGAAAAGCTGCTTTGATTCTTCAAATTTTAGTTTTGCAAAACCGTGTTCTTTCTTTTCATCTGTAAAATACAAACCAATATAATTGAGTAGTTTGGCATTATTTAATGAATTAAAATCTCCGGATTCATCCATTAACTCGTCTGCGAGAAAAAAGAAATCATAACAATCTGAATAGCCAAACTCTCTAAATAACCCCCCCATTTGAAGAATCGCTTTAATTCTTATAGGAGAAGTTTTGCCGAACCAAGTTTCAAATCTTTTCAGCTCTTCTAAAGAAAAATCATAAGCATCTTCTGCTCTATCAAGTTTTAACAGTGAGAAGGCTATACCAAAATTGGTTTTTATCGACATTTCACCGTTAAAATCAGTCATTGGATCATATCTATTTCTTATATCAGAATATTCGTTAAAAGAGTTTAGATATTTTTCTTGGCTGATATACACAATTGCTATATTATTCTTCATTTTGAAATAATCAGTTGTATCGATTATACCAAGGTTTTCCAAAGCAATAACAGCGTTCTTTAACAAACAAAGTCCTTGCTCAATATTACCCAAGTTATAATCAACCCAACCAATATTACTGCAAACGATTGCATCAAAATATGATTTAGGCTTTAATACATTTTTATTTACATTTACTATTTTTTCAAGATATTTCTTTGCTTCTGCATAATGACCTGTCTTTTCATAATTCATTGCAATATTATTATAGAGAACTGCAAACGCATCATCCGGCAAATTATTTTTGACAAGCATTTCCTCACACTTATTAAAATCTGACGTTGCCTTTTCAATATCGTCACAGTAAAAATAGAACAATCCTCGATCTGAATAAACCCCATTCAAATAGAATAAACTATCTTTTTCTTCCTCGTTGAAACTGTCAATAAAGTTAGAAAGAATCAAGATGGCCTCTTGGGGATTACCTTTCCTTAATTTAATTCTAGCAATTGAACGATAGTAAGCAACCAACCACTCTTTTTTTATGTGCTCAGTTTTTAAGCCACTTATACTATCCTTTGCACTATTAGCATATCTTTCAGCCTCGTCAAACTTGCCTTTTTGTTCATATATCATTGCCAAGATAATATATGATAAATACTTATACTTATCTTCTATACCTTTTTTATCCAAAACTTCTTGGCACAGTGGCTCCACCTCATCAAATTTACTAAGTTGACACATTACCATACCACAAGCCGTTATAATGTCCGATAAAAAGTCATTTCCCGAAAACCTTGAAAAATCAATTTTCTTTACGAGCATTGAAGCAGCTTCGTGTTTACCTTGTACAAGATAAAGCCTTGCAAGTGCGAAGACAGCTTCAACATACGAATATTCATCTTGAGCATCATAATCTTCACAAATTTCGATGGCTCTTTTTGAAAACTTTTCCGCACTTTCAAACTCTGTAAGTTCAAGCATTATATTTGATGCCGAAGAAAGTTCTCTTGCCATTTCCATTGAATTTTCACCGTAAGTACTTTCGATAAATGCAAAGTTTTCGCTCAAAAGATGTAATGCCTGTTCTTTTTGTTTGTTTATTGCATAAAACCCCCATAAATTTCTTTTCAAATCTTTGTATACTGGGGAATCTTCCCCAAGTTCTTCTATTTGGGATGACAATATTTTCTCGTATGCAATCAGACTACCTTCATAATCTCCTTCTTCACTTTTCTTTGAAAATTCATCAAATTCAACATCTTCTTCAGAAGGTTCAGCAAAAGAACCATATTTACTTAAAACTCGTCTATAAATTTGTTCTTTTTCTTTCCAATCTAACTCTTCACATAACTTAATTAAACTGTCAGCTATTTGAGGAATATACTCATAAAGTTTAAAGCATTTTGAATAATTTAATGCCTCAAGATAAGAGTTATATGCTTTTATCTTATCATTATTGTTCTCATGACAATCAGATATGGCTATCATAGATTCGACAACAACATAATAAAACCTGTTTTTAAGTTTTTTGCCTTCAAAAATACACTTTTGATAATAGTCTATGGCCTTCCTATATGTGCCAAAATCCTTTTCAACACTTCCCAAAAAGCTATATATATATATGACTTCTGCATCTAAACCTAAATCTTTTGCAAGTGCCAATGCTCTTTTTAAATGTTTTCGTGCTTCATTTGGCTGATAAATATTTTCATACATTCGTCCTAACTTAACAGTTATAATCACCTTTTTTTCATCAGTTTCAAATGTATATCTTCTTTCTAAATGCTTTGCGCAAGCAAGTTTATTGAGAACTATAGAGAAATGACAATAATCCGGATTGCAGAAATCTTCTAAATGCTCGGCAAACTTATAATAGCTTTCTTTTTTATATAATTCTTCGTTTGTCGAAAACATATCAGAAATTATTGGATGCATTGAAATAATATCATTTGAATCTTTATTAAGCCAGCCCATATCAACAACATCATCAACTGAATTTTGATTGATGTTGCTAGAACCACATTGTTTGATAAACTCATCTAAACCTATTCCATTTAACGAAATAAGTGTTGCATTTTTTAATACTTCTTTATTTATTTCTGTTAAACCACAAATACTGAAAATCGTTGATAAGTGAGCATATATTTTGTTATATGCATTTACTTCATCTGATGAAAAATCATATTCGTGAAAAATTTCGGTTTCCACGCTATTAATTTTCTGTTCTTTCAGATTTGAAAGCATCTCACTCAAAGTAAATCCTGATTTTCTTATAGTAATCGCCATCAAAACAATAATCAAGGTATTATAATCTACAAACTTTATTAATTCTTCTATTACTTCCTCTTCACCATTCGAAGAAGTTGCAAGATGTGCAAAAAACAATGCTTTACATTCATCCATAGAGAGCTTTGGTAAATCATAAGTTTTAGATTCATAATATTCAGCCGCCATTGTACATCGCGTTGTAAAAATTACTTTAAAACTTTTATTATCTGATGGTAAAAAGTCACGCAAAAAGTCATCATATGTAACATTAAAGTTATCAACAATAATTAATGTTTTATCATCAGATAAATGTAAAACCTTATTTTTTTCTTTTATTAATTCTTCAGCATTGCCATAATTTTGTTCGTCTATACCATTTATAGACATTGTTGCAACGACTGATTTAAGACTATCTGAAAATTTGCAGAACTGAACTGTGTGATATTCATTCTTGTAGTTTTCGGCAAACAATTTGGCAATTTCAGATTTTCCAAGCCCACCAATACCCTTTATGAAAACATAACCATCTTCATCAAGTCTTCTTTTTATTTCTTTTATTTCAGTCTTTCTTCCAATGCAATTCTTTGATGGCTGCCATTTTGGTAAATCAAGAAGATACGGTTTATCTTCATTAATAAGAGATATAATTTTTTCAAACTTTGATTTTAATTCTCTCGTTGTTTTATATCTGCTTCTTTTTGATATTTGTATAGTTTTCCTTAATAATTCAACAAACTCTTTTTTTGCTGGAGGGGAAATACCAACAAATAATTCATTTTTATCTATATCATATTTTGAATCATATGACATATCTGATACTTCAGGAGCTCTTTTGAAGACTTTTAAGAATAACATTGCTCCTATTTCAAAAACATCCGTTTCAATACCAATATTTCGTATATCATAGTTTTCTAATTCGGGAACATAATAATCTTCCGGTACAGGAACACCATATACTTCTCTTCTTTTTAATTTTTCAATAGAGGTAAGACTGTCAAAATCAAACAGTTTAATCAAGTCAGTTACATCATTCAGAACCAATATATTTTTTGGTTTAATATCTAAATGTAAAAATCCTGCATTATGGTAAAGTTCAACAGCTTTCGTTACAGAAAGCATAGTTTTACAGATTGACAACAAACTTTCGTTGTCAATCTTGTCGTAACTCATACCATAATCACAGGATGTTAATGTGTATGCAGTATTATTACCTTCGTACAGACCAATTTGTACTGTATGATAATTTGCCGCAGAAAGATTATTAGACAAGTATTCATTAATAGATTTATATGTTCTTTTAAACTCACATAAACCCTCTAAAAACTTTTCTTTGAAATTTTCAGAAACTTTCAGTTCATTTCCGATTCTTTCAAAATTTTCATCTTCTAAAAATGCAGGACAATACTCCTTTATAATACCTATATGAGGTATATTTTCATTTTCATAATATTTAACCTTATATGCAATACAACTACCACCAACACCAAGAACTTCTGTAATTAAGAAATCTTTTTGTTCGTTAAATGCTAATAGCGTAATTGTTTCACCAACAGAAAGAAAACGTTTCATATGTATCTTTACCTTCCTCGAGAGTTCGATTTCGATTTCCTCGTTTTATTATTTGAACTCGTATTTGTTTTTCCAATGCTTTCTCTAAACTTTTGCGAAGCAGTAGGAGCAGATGATTTAGCAGGAACAGGAAATTTTGTATCGTTATTTCTAATTGCTCCTTTTTTATATCCTCCATCAGTTATTACTTGTGTTCCGCCACCTTTTCTCGGTGTTTGTTTTGGATCCATTTTCTGAAATTTTGATTGAGGTGCTATTTTTCCGTATATAAGATTTTGATTTTTATCTAATGCAACCTTTGTTTCATATTTTGCAGAATTACTATTTGGTAAAGCACCCTTGTTTATTCTTTTATCAGGAGTTTTACCAAGAGAACCTTTTGAAACAAAAATACCTGAAGCATTTGAGGTCCCGTGAGCAACTGTAAATTGTTCTCCTTTTTTTGCGTGTCTTACCTGCATAGGACTACTTCTATCAAAAGAAGATTTCAAAGACAAAGCATCTTTCTTGCTTAAACCTCTTTGTTGCATAAGTTTGTCGAAATTTTTTGATGATAGTTTAGTTTTTCTTGTTGTTTCTCCACTTTTACCATATCTGCTACTTTTTATTGCAGATTGATTTTTGGCTAAATTGCCTCTAACATATGTTTTATCCAAACTTATCACCTCATTTTCAGTATATCGTACTCTAAATATTTAATGTGGTAATTATTTATAACCATCTCTCAATTTCTTTTTTTAAAGTTTCTATAATTATATCATTATTTACACTATTCTTAGCATATTTTAAATATGTACTAGATGCAGTTTGATTATCTTTATGTATTAAGCTTAACGTAATATTCGCTTCACAAACTCCTTGTTCAGCCGCAATCATAAAATATTTTATTGCATTGTTTAGGGACTTGTTTGTATTCTTTCCTATCCAATAATATTTTCCTACCCAATAAGCACATTCTGCATCACCATTTTCTGCACTCCATAATAAAGTTCTCCATGCAGCTTTTCGGTGATTTAATTTTTCATGCAACATTGCAAGTCTAATATAAGCAGGCAAACAATTTTTAGAACGAAATTGTGTTAACTCCTGATATAAAGTAATGGCATCATCTATTTTTCCACTTTTTCCGAATCATAAGCATCAATATATTTAAACAAATGCGAATCAAATACGTGTGGAATATTAACGCGTCTTCCATGCAGAAAAGAAAAAATATGATACCCAACTATTATGTCATCATTGGCACTATAATTATCGTTGTCTTCTTTTTCATTAACAAAAAAATTGTTTTCCTCATCCTTACTAAACACTAAATCTTGAATAGAGACATTCCAAGAACAACAGTTTTTATCAAAACCTTTATATAAACTTAAAGCGATAAGATTCTTTTCTCTTATAAATTCTGCCCAACTTTCTGCTAATCCTTCACTATCTATCAATAAATTTTTAAGCTTAAGTAGTTTTTCCTCTGCTTCATTATAATCTCCATCAAATATATCTTTAAGTAACTTAAACTCTTTATCAGATATTTTGAAAAATATATTAATTTCTTTTAGAAACCTGGATGAAAAATCTATCATAACTCCATTCATTCTTTTGGGGCTATTAAAAACATCAGTACCTTGCAATTCTATGGTTTTAAAAATTAGCTGTTCAAAGGTTTCTATTTTTTCAATACTTGCTTTATTTTTAATTTCATGGAGACAAAAAGGACAAACTTTGTTGTAATTCAAGTCCTCACTGTAAACTATCCATTTTCTTTGACAATTACAGCAACATAATTCTTTCATTTTCACGAATCTCCCATTTTAAAATTAGCTATGTACCTGTTATAGCACATAGCTAATTTTACTTTTTTAAGAATTATTTTTTCACGGTCAATGAGTAATCACAAAGATTATCTACATAACAAACATATATTGTATATAAGGTTCCTGATGTTAAATTTACGGTTCCTTCATTGTGATTTCTCAAAATTCTATTGTTATTTGCATCATACATATAAATTTCCACATTATAGTCATTTGTTCTATTTGATGCCTTAACAACATATTCGCCTGAAGAACTAGGGGTAAATGTGTATCTGTTTTCCTGATGAACATAAGTAATAGAATCAGCAATAGCTTTACCTGCAGAAATTTCTTTTACTTCTTTAGGAACACCAATCACGAGGTTGTATGAACATAATTCAGTATCATACTCAACCTCGATTCTATACTTGACATCTTTATTCAGGTCTACTGTGCCGTTATTAGTTTCTCTAACTATTCTATTGTTATTTGCATCAAAGATTCTTAACTGAACATTGTATCCGTTTGTTCTTTCGTTTGTTTCAAATCTATATTTACCACTTACCGGAGCTGTATATGTATATGTGTTAATCTGATTTGCAAAAGTAAATTTGTCCGCAATAGTTGTTTCCTCCAAAGTGATTTCTCTTACATCATTAGGAATTGAAACTTTTATATCATATTCACAAGTACCCGTGGAATAAGCAACTCTTATTGAATATACTACACCCTTTTCCATATCGAGGTAACCACCATTTGTTTCCCTAAATACTCTATCATTATTAGAGTTATATATCTCTATTCCAAGATTATATCCATCCGTTCTGTTAAGGCAATCAACTCTATACCGACCTGTAATTGGCGCAGAAAATGTATACATATTACGCTGGTCTATATATGTTATAGCATCATGCAGAGTGTTTATTCCTTGAGAAATATTTTTCACTTCATTAGGTCTGTCTATTTTGAGGGTATAGGAACAAGAGGGACTATCGGTTTCTATAACTACTTTGTATGTTACACCTGCCTCCAACTCACATGAGCCCTCATTTGTAACATTCAGCATTCTTTCGTCGTTAGTGTTATATACTTTTATGTATACATTATAACTTGCTGTTCTGTCAGCAGCTGTGAATCTGTATATACCTGGATTGTCACTTTTGATATAATGCTCATTGCTAGAGCCTTGATAAACAGTATCTGTTATAACATCTGTATCAATCGGCTCACCAGTCAGTCCTGTGGTTTCTTCTGTTGTGGTTTCTATATATTCAGTAGTGCTTTCAATTTCAGAGGTACGATCTTCATACGTTGTACCCTCATAATAAGATTTTGTTGTTATTGCATCTCTTCTGTCGTTGAAATTTTCCACAACAGATGAAATAATGGAAATTATAATTATTAATGCAACAATACCGAGAATGCCAATTGATATCTTTTTATTTTTTTTCACAAAAGTTTTAATGCTCTGAACATTAATATTTGAAAAAAACTTTTGAAAATCAAAGCTCTGAATTTTTGATATCACATCTGAAACCAGGTCTTGAGCAGTTGAATATGGAGTTTTAGGTGAAGAAGATGTGTATGTATTATTGTTTTGTGTATTTCTTGTTGTGTTAACAGGGGAAGGTGTTACTTTTTTATGAACCCTATTCTTTCCTGTTAATGCAAAATAGAATGCATCAGCAATGTAGTTGATTTTATCAATGTTGTAAGTCGCTGAAAGTGTTTTACAATATGTGTCTAAGGCTTCATCAAAGTTTGAAGTTTTATTAAGCTCACCAATTTTTTTGGCAAACCCTTGATTTAACAAACCCTCAAAAACAACGGTATCATAATTTGAATCTCTACACAAATCCAAAATATTAGATTTAAGCGAACGAGCATCCTTTAGTACATCTTCACCTTGCTCGCTTATTATCCACGCTAACACGGAAGCTAAACTGTAATTTTCATTACAATAAGGACAGGTTGTTACCAATAATTGATTGTCTTTGCCGCATTTTTGACATTTCATTTTTTCATCCTCCAAAACATATAGTTTCTTATTAAATATTAAAAAATTTATTACTATGTTAATCTTTAATTTTGTAAATCAATTTATTTTTCTTTGCATCATACAACTCTTTACCATTATTTAGAGTTTATCTGGAATATTATTAATAGAACCAGGTATATACAATTTTTCAACAGATAATCCATCAATAGCATTAGGTGCTATTGTGTAATACCCTTTTGGAATAATGAGCGTATCCTTTAAAATCTGCATTTCTAAATACAAGCGAGCATCAGAATATGTAAACTCACCGAATGGAGTTTTAATCGGTCTTATATTATCAATCATTCTATCAATATATTCCTGAAACGATAATCTATCATTATTACTATCTGTATAATCTAAAGTATCTTTCTTAACCATATTATTAGTATTTTGTTGTTTTGTTAGTGGTTTTTCTTTTAATACAATCTTCTGACAAATACAACTCTTCATTACTAATAGTAAAACTTTCAATGATTTTTTTAGCCCATATTTCCGACACGCCTTCTTCATTCATTAAGAAATCTCTTAATTTCACACTTTCAAAACCTATTTCTTCAGCAGGCAATTGGAATAATTTGTATAATCTGTTAAAGATACTATTATCACAAATCTTTGATAAAATATGTATTTCTTTTTGAAACTGAGGACCTATATCCATAAGATAAGCAATAAATTGGTTCCCATTTTTTAAAACCTCTATTGTCAAATCATTTATAACCTTTTGTATTGCTGTCTCGAAAGATGTCACAATTATTTCCTTGGATTTAGGAATTTCAAAAGCACAAAATGGACAACACTTTACCGAACTTATTTTACCTTCTTTTACACTCCAAGACTCTCCACAAGATGAACATGTAAATTCATTCAAATTACCACCCCATTTACATTACAAATAATGCTTATTTATAATATCTTTACTTGAGCACCTGCTTTAGATAGCTTGTTTTTAATAACGTTTGCAATATCTTCAGATACATTTTCAGTTATCGAAGATGGACAGTGCTCTATTTTATATTTAGCATCAGCAAGTCCAAGTCCTGTACATTCTCTGAACAATTTAATTGTTAAAAGTTTTTGATAAGCATCAATGTGGGTAAGGATTACATTTCTCAAAGAAATTGGACTATCTTGTTTTATCAAGATTATAATGCATCCATAGCTTTGCAATCTTTTCTCTAATTCTATCGCTACAGAATATTCAAGATTATTCAGTACAACAATTGGTAATGATGCAAACACATCATTCCATAAATGTTGAATTGAAATATGCTTCAATAAAACATACTGAATACATCCGGTATTTATTGTGTCAGGCGCATTTGTAATTTTCAAACTATATAATATGGAGTCAGAATCATTTGTCAGCACCATTTTTTGACTTATATCTTGATTGACAAAAAATATCTCTTTAAAATCATTTGATTTATTTACTGCTTCAAGAAGAATTAAAATCGTTTTATGTGCATTCTCCTCTGACATTAATGCATCATCTTTTAACAACTTAATACATTTAAATATTAATGTTTTTTGCAGTTCTATATAGGTAGCATTCATAAAGTCAACAAAAACATTTTGAACTCCTACATTAAATGCAAAGTCAATCATCTTCTTTTCTCTGTCTTGTCCCTGTACACAGTCCATTAAATACGCTTTAACTAACTTGTGGTTTTTTAAAACAAGAGAACCATTCTCATTTATCAACGTTTTCAGAACAGATGAAACCGAGTTTTTTCTTCGTTTACTAAAAACGCCCCACAAAAAGGACATTTGTCACTTTTCACTGTGGTTTTCCATTCACTCCCACACTTAGAACATTCCATTTTCACACTGCTCCTTATATTTTGTTAATAACTTTTCTTTTTACCACATTTTTCGCATTTTTTTACAAGTAACCCCTTAAAATCGCCGCCACAAAATTGACACACACCTTTGCTTTGCCATTCACGTGATTTTCTTTCTGCTGCGTATATTTCCGCTGCAGAGTTCATATCACTTTTTATAACATCATGTCTAAAAACAATATTAGGGTTTTTCTTATACGCCAATATATCATCTAGCATTTCTTTTACTGTAGAATATCTATTTAAATAATTACTTTCAGTAGCTTTCAAAATTATTTGTTTTATTCCAGTTTGAAGGCTATCAAAAGTTTCGGTTCCATCGCCTAACCCCACTGTACTCTCAATAAGCATATTTTTCAGCATACAGCCCACGCAATATATATCTGTTTGAATAAACCCCAATTTATCTTTTTGAGGATTAATATATGGGTTATATTCGTATTCTTTATCGATAACCGAAAATGCTTTTGCCAAACCAAAATTTATTATTTTAACTTCCCCATCTTTTTTTAAAATCACATTTTGCGGACTAATATTACCATGCAATATTCCTTTGTCATGTGCATACTGTAGCGCTCCTAGAATTTTCTCAACTAAATGTAAGATTTCATTAAGTTCCAATGTTGACTTTAAAAGAAATTCTTTAAGTGATATTCCAACTAAATATTCAGAAACTATATAATGCATTCTGTCACCAAAGCATACATCAAAAAGCTTAGGAATATTAGAATGGGATAATATTGCTACTGCTTTTATTTCATTTTTAAATACCATTTTGAATTTTTCATTCATTAGTAATTCGTCATTTAAAACATTTACTGTAACATTTTTATTATCAATAACATCACGACCAGCATAAACGACCGAATACTTTTCTACGGAAATAATTCCCATTATTTCGTATCTACCGTCAATCCTTTTTCCGATATAATTATCACAAGAATGAGGAAGTATTTTTGATTTATTGTTTGTTTCATTGTTGACATTTTTATTCAACAATACGGTTCCCATTTTGTTTTCTGATTGTTTGATATTATTGGTATCGGACACATCATTGTTATTTTTTATAACTTCTGAATTTATATCTTTGTTTACTTTATTATTGTCTTTTCCTATGATACCCAAGGAGAATGAAATCCAATACACACACTTGTCTGCCATTATCTCATTCAAAAAACAATGTTCTTGTAGTTCCTTAGAAACTTTTTTTTGAGTAAATATAATATCGTCGTTCTCCCCCATATTTAATAAGGTCTTCATTATACCTGTATCTAAACATAACTTTATCAAACGACGCTCATCGATAGCTCGAGGTAGATAATCACTCAATGCGCCCACTAGTATAGAAGGCTTATTATAAATATCAACACCATATGTATCCACTATAACCTTTAGTACATCTTCAACTCTTTCTGTTTTAGGAACTTCAATTATAGTTTTACCACAGAATGGACATATTGTGCTTTTTATTGTACTATTCCATTCGCTCCCACACTTATTACACTTCATCTTAAACCTCATTATGCTTTCTATCGTTGACATATATATGAATCAATAATCTTTATCTTTATTACACACAGAACACTTTTCCTTAAAAAAGCCTTTAAATGTTCCACCACAGTGCTGACAAAGATTTTTCTCTCTACGGTGTGCTTGCAGTTCTTCTCGGTGTTTTCTAACAAGTTTCATTTTATTATTCTGCTCTTCTTTAAAATTATTGAAGCTATCAAAAAGTTTCCAATCATTAACCATACATTGTCCATTATCATTTTGACCTGTAGCTATTACAGTACCATCAGCACGTACGCCAATTATATTCCTTTCATTTGCAGATATAGCAACTATATCTGACCATTTTTCAATATTACACTGTCGTTCATCATTATTTCCGACAGCTATTAGAGTACCGTCATAACATAAACCTACCGTGTGGTCAAAACCGGCGGAAATTGCAATTATATCAGCCCAATTACCGACATCGCACTGCCCCCAAGTTAGCTCTCCCACTGCAAGTACTGTACCATCGGAACATAATCCTACAGTATGAGAACCACCTGCTGCAATATCAACAATATTTTTCCATCTTTCTACATTACACTGACGCGTAACATTCCATCCCGTGGCAACAACAGTACCATTAGAACGTAATCCTACTGTATGATTTGAACCTGCATCAACTGCAACTATATCTGACCAACTGCCAACATTACATTGACCGCGGTCGTTTTGTCCTGCAGCGACTACCGAACCATCAGCATGCAATCCTACTATGTGGCTTGCACTCGCAGATATGGCAACTATATTTTTCCATCGACCAACCATACGTCTTTGTTCAGAGGAATAGTTTCCCAATGTAACCACAGTACCATTGGAGCGCAAACCAAATATACAGTCATATCCAACAGCAACAGAAACAATATTCCACCAGTCCGAAAGATCATACGGTTCTTTTTTGCCAACAGTAACAACCGTGCCGTTTGAGCACAAACCAACCGACCGGTATCTATTTATAGCTAAAAGGCCCTGAACGTTTTGTAACATTTTTCGCCTTTCATTTAGTTTTACTGTTCCATGATGCCTTTTAATTAGAACATCATTTAATCTATTTTTCATTTCGGCAGTTCCAAAATAAATAATTTTCTGATAATTTTTATTGTTGGAAAAATTTCTTTTCTCACTATATAAATTAGATAATTTTTGCAATTTTAAATCGACCATCAATTTACCCAAATAAGCATCTGCATATTCAGGATTTATATCAAGTATCTTTTCAAAATACTCATTTGCCTTTATCCAGTCTTTTTCTTCAAGAAACATAAAGCCTCTTTTTAAATAGGAATCTATTGAAGGTTTTACACTTTCCGTTACTTTTTTTTTGTTTATACCATCAATATTGCATACATTTGTTTCGTTAAAGTTTTCAATATTAATATTCCAATTCAAACAATCAGTTAGCCACATTAAAACTTTCTCTGCCCAATCTCTATTCAAAAAATGCTTTTGTACAAGCATAGATTGAACTCTTTTAAAACATATCTCTTGTTCCTCAGGATCTTTATCATTAACATTTAATATTGATGAATATGCACCGGATTCCAAAGCGATTTTAATAAGAGCACGTTCATTATTCATTTGAGGAGCATAATCACTTAACACAGCAAGGAATCGTCTGTGTTCATTAATGATTGTTATTCCATATTCTGAAAAAACAAAAGAAAAAAGTCCTTCAATTGTTTTTATTTCTTGATTGTATATTTCTAAATTTTCACCACAAAAAGGACATTTATCACTTTTCACTGTGCTATTCCAATCACTGTTACACTTACTGCATTTCATAGTATTGCTTCCCTTGCATTTTTTTACTTGATTTTATCTAAAGCGACCCATAGTGCAGGTCTAACACCTCTATTATTCAAATATACATAACTACCTGATTCATTTACAACACCAGTTTTGGATACAAGCATTTGCGTTCCTTCTGCTGAACCCGGAGTTCTCAGCCACCAAAAAGCATAATCATTATCATTGAAAACTCCTTTGATTTTTGCATAGGGAGTAGCTTTTATTATCAAATCACCATTTCTTAATTTGTATTTATTTAATTCTTCATTACTCGGAATAAATATTTTATCTGTTGTATTTGAGCCGCTGATACGATTATTTTTTGGATTACAAGATACTTCTAGAGATGTTGGGATAATGAAGTTAATTTCTTTTGCTGTAAATGCATCTCTCATAAATTTTGCTCGCAACCATTGTCTCAAAGATGAATATTCCCAACTACTGTTTAAATTTTGTCCTGCAAATTGACAAGCATCAATACAGTATTTGCTCCACAAAAGAGCCTTGTTGTCTTTTATATCCATTATTTCCCACTCAATAGGCTTAACTACACCATTTGCCTCAAATGGATACTTACCAAACTCTATCATATCTCCAACATTATGCGTAGAGTTACTGTTATGAACCACGTTTTTCTTAATTTGCTCTGTACTTACATTTTTAATTACTACAGGTTCAATTCTTTTTTCTTGAGCAAGTGATTCATTTTTCCAGTTAAGTTGATTGACAAACCATTCTATTATTTCTTTTGCAATGATTGGGTCCATAAAAGCATCATTATGTAATTTAGAAACTGCTTTATTAATAGCCAATTCTTGTGATGCTTTATCATTCTTACACACTGTCATCAGTTCACTATATACACCCAAACTTAATGCTAATCTTATAAGTTTTCGTTCTCTTTCTAAGGTCGGAGCATAATCAGACAAGAGAGCAACCAGTCTGTTGTTCTCTTTTACTACTTCAATTCCGTGAGCACTAAAAATATAAGAAAGTGCTTCATCTATTTTGGTAAAATTACTAGTTTGAACAGCAATTTTTGTTTCACAAAACGGACAACAATCAAGCTGTTTTATTCCGCTCCATTCACTTTGACAATTTTCACATTTACAGTAAAACACTTTAAACCCCTTTAATTTCAGTCCTTTTGAAAAACTAAATGAACAGTTTCAATAAACTCTTTTTCAATTTTATTTAGGTTTTCATCATAAATACGAGTAGTGCGATAATACATTTCGAACTTGTCTCTGAATAAAGAATTTAGCATATCATTATCCACATCGTTTCCCAATATATATGCAAATTTATCGCCCGTCGTAAACCAATGATTTTTCTTTATCTTTTCAATCGGTCCTCTCCACTCATCAAGAGAATTCCCGTCAGAAACAAAAATATAAACTTGTTTATTAATACCTTCTCCAAACAACGAATGCGTCAAAATTCTATTTAATTCATCAACAGCCTGTCCAAAATATGTAAGATTGGAGGCACAAATGTCTTTAAAAACAATATCATTAACATCACACAAAATATTGTTTGTTATCCATTTACACTCATTATTAAATGTCAGAATTGCAAAATTAATCCTTATTTTATTCTTATTTGATAGTTTTCTCGCTTCTTCTATACTCATACGAATTGCATTATTTAAAGATTGAATTCGCTCTCCCTGCATACTTCCCGATATATCCAATATAAAAAATGTATTAATATTTTTCAGACTATTTCTATCCATAAATTAATAATCCTTTGTTTTTCCACATTTTGAACATTTTTTAACAAACAAACCCTTAAATGTGCCACCACAGTGTTGACATAAACCCTGCTGCTTTCGTTGAATTGTTAAACTTTGTGAATTATTATATTGAGTTGGATTCTGTGGTCTTGTAGTATTATTTGAATAATAATTAGTCTGTGTACTTTTTTGAGAATTCAAAGCTCTCTTGTATCTTTCACTCAATGTTCTACTGTCTTTCCATGTCGGTATCTTGTCGAGGATTTCTATTGCTTTTTTCACAGAAGCAACATCATTCTTTTTAAGTAATGTTAATGCACGATTATATTCTTGTTCATTTATTAAGCTCTGTTTTTCTTTTTCAGCTTTAGCCTTAACTAATCTTTTTTTACAATCTTCACAAAGTTTTCTGCTGTCTTTCCAATCGAGAACTTTTTCAAACCAACTTATTGCTGTTTCTAATGAAAAAGCATCTGTTTTTTTGTAATAGTAAAGAGCTTTTTTGTATACAGTTTCTTTATGGATAACATCAAGTTTTTGAGAACAATATTTTGACTGTTCTTCTGAATCTTTATAGTCCTTGATTTTGCAGAATATCATAACAGCCTTGCTGTATATCGTTTCGTCTGAATATTTATCTGCCGTTTCTTTCGTATCAACAGCAATTTCATAAATTCTTGATTTTTTCAGTTCTTCACACTCAGCAACCTGTTGAGCTGAATCTTTATAACTATTTAAACTATTAAAAATTGCTATCGCTTTATTTAAAGTGCGTTCGATACCATCCACATCTCGATATGAATATACAGATTGTTTCTCTTTGATTGCATTTTCGTATTTAATAGTCTGTATTTCTTCTTCGCACAGAGCCATCAAATTGGCTGAATCTTTATATGTATCAACTAACGAAAAAAGATTTATAGCATGTTCAAGTTTAGAAATGTCTTTGTTTTTAAACGCTTCTTCTTTTACCTTGCAAGCTGCAATATACTGTTTTTCTTCACTGTTTATAATCGGCTGAACAACAATATTAGTAGAAGCACTTTGAATAGAATTATTAACTGTTGGTGATTTTTCAATCTTATTGGTTAATTTAACAGTATTATTTTGCATTACCTGAGAAGATACCGTTGGAGCTGTTGCTTGCTGTTCCTTTTCACCCAATCCTCTTAATATAATATTTATAGCAGCAATAGCATTATCTTCTGCTAAAAAGGCATCATCTACAAGGACTTTAATTTGTTTCTTTATAATTACTTCTTTTTGCGAGGAGTCGGTTGTTTTTGCAATTTTATATGCAAATTCCATTGCGCCGTTAGAGCAAAGAATTCTAAACAATTTTTTATCCCTATCGTGTCCTCTTACCAAATCCATTACATGGGCATTGACAAGTCTTGAATTTTTCAAAACTTCTATTCCTTGGTTAGTAATAATACTTTCAATAGCATCTGATATATCCATGTTGTTTGGGTCTTTAGCCTTTGCCAAATTGGCACCACAAAAAGGGCAAGTTATTACTATATTGCTTGATTCCCACTTACTTCCACAAGAGTTACACTGCATTATTACACTTCCTTAATTATTATCTTTATTTCTCATTACATTAGTACCTGTGGAAAAGGAACTCTTCTTTTCTGTATTTGACAATAAAATTAATCCCATCCACCATCATCAAAGTCATTTTCCGACCATTCAATATTTGTTTCTGCCGAATCATTTTCATCAACAACCATCAAAACATCATCCCCATTAATATCAAGTATCATATCATCAGTTTGCATAAAATGAGGCTTTTCATTTAATTCAACTATAAAGTCAATGTCATTATCACTCATATTATCAATTGTAATTAAATTTCCGTCTTGATTAAAATCAAAAGATACAAACGCATCTTTTCTTGCATCTAATAAAAACCTTTTTCCTAACTCATAATCAAAACACCTAGTATCGTGACTTCGAACACCTCGAACTGTATAAAGAGTCATATCAGAAACATTTCTTACATTAATTCCATTATGCAAAGTTTCAATAATCACTATATCGTTATTTGCTTTATCAGGTTCACAAACAGAAACTTGACATTTTTTTAAATTATAAGTGCCTGATATATGTATTTTATCATTTGAAGGTACTGCTATAACTTGTTTATAATTAGTGGTGTCTTCCTCTTTTGTGAACAATTCGTCTTCAAAAATATCTGCAACATCAAAACGCTCAGGCATCACTCCGCAAGTATTAATTGAAACTGAAGTAGGCATAATTAATTCTTTTAAGATATGGGTATCACTCATCTTTATAAAACATTCTAAATTGTTACCGATAAGTTCAAGAATGGTGTTATAATTTTTCGAATAATCATTGTAAACTACGGCAACTCGTTTCGAGCATTTAAACCATTTGTTCTTTTTTATACATTCTAAACCACTATATAAATAATCGTTTTCACCATCAAGCAAAAAAACTATTGTCGGAGCATAATAACCTACACCATTAGAAAACAACTTTTTTCTTGAGAAATCATCATTTAATTTGTTCAAAAGCTTTGTAAAATCTATACTACAGTTTTCAGATTTTATATTATTAAAAGTTATATTATCAAAATCATCTAAGAGAATCAGTCCTGAAGAACAAAATTCAATTTCTTCTCCAAATACATAAGTTGCAATCCCAATTTTACAATCAGGATTTTCTTCTTCTTTTTCTTTCATTATCGAAACAAGTCCACTTATGGAATCCTGTATTCTTTCTGCTGATTCTAAATCTTTAGTTGTAGAAACAACAAAAATTATAGGCCATATTTTCCTAAGAAGTTCGGAATTTAGTTCTGGCATTTTGTCTCCTCCTTAATTTCACAAAAGAAATACTTTTTATACAATCACAAATTATTAATTCATTTCATCCACACAATTTCAACATTATGGAATTTTGTTATAAAAATTATTTTGAGATATAAAGTCCAAGTAAGTAATCTGATTTATATAGTTCTTAATCGTCTTTTTCCTTCTGCTTTTCCTGAGTTCGCTGCTTGTCTATAATATGCTAATGCTATTTGACTTCTCCATTTCATTTTTGATAGCCAGGAAGATAAGTAAGGCACCTATAATCCACATGGCTATCTGCGGAAAGGTGGCAGTGGTAAAGGTTTCAAGTAATACACCCATTTAACGACTCCTCCGCAATCAGATAACAACAAGGATATCGTCGGTGTTTACTGTAGTACCCTTGGAAACTAAAATCTGCTTAACGGTACCGTCACAGGGTGCAACGATGTCGTTTTCCATTTTCATAGCCTCTAAAACGAGGAGAACATCACCGGATTTAACAGCCTGTCCTACTACTACATTTACATTGAGGATAGTGCCGGGTATGGGAGAGGGGATATTTGTGCCTGCGACAGAGGGATCGGCATATTTTATAAACTTAATTGTCTTATCTTTGTTTCCTTCATCTAAAAGTTGTTTGCCAATATAAAGCATATCTTCTGAATCTTCTTTTGACAACCTAGGTTTGTTTTCAATTAAATCATTCATCTTATTTTCAACAGATGCTCTATTTGATAAAAACTTATTCCTTAACGAACCGAACAAAGAACTTTGTTTTTGTTGCTGATTTGTTGTATTTATATTCACTTGTGCAGGTCGAGAAGTGGTGTTCTTTTTGTACAATTGACCACTCAAAGCATTTAATCTTCGTCTTCCTTCTTCTATTCCAGAAACTGCTGCTTGTCTATAATATGCTTCAGCAATTTTAATATCACGAGTTACACCGTTTCCTGTTTCGTAGCAATCGCCTAAAGTTACTGCGGCATTTAAACAACCGTGCTGTGCCGCAAAACGAATAAACTTTATTCCCTTATCTTTCTCTCTATTAGAAAGTAATGTTTTACCATATGAGAGCATCTCTTCGCCATCTTGCTTAGATAAGCGTTCATTCTTTTTCACCAATTCAGACATTTTATCCTCTATAGAAATGGTCTTTACAGGTGCTACCGTGTTTATCGTCTGAGATTGAACAGATTGATTAGCAGAAGAATAGTTTGGGTCTTCTGTTAATGTCTTTTCTTGAATTTCTATTTTATTTACATTAATCGACTCAAGCAAAATATTTAAAATTAATATTGCATTTTCTTCTGAAAGGAACGCATCATCAGTGAGTATCTTTTTAGTTTTTTGAACTAAAACCTGCTTCTGTTCAGAATTTGTCTCTTGCGATATTTTGATAATTGAAGTCAAAACACCATTAGCAGAAGCAATCTTCAGAAGTTTCTTCTCCTTATCGAAGCCAACAACATAATCTACTATTAAAGAGATAATCATTCTTGAATTATTAAGGATTTCAATACCTGAATCATCAATTATCTTACGTAATGCTGTAGTAACAGTCATATTTTCTAACGATTCAACAACTAATAAATTACCGCAAAAAGGGCAATTTGAAACAATATTTTTGGATTCCCACTTGCTACCGCAAGAATTACATTGCATTTTTACACTTCCTCATCACTTTTCATTTAATGTAATTTATAAGATTTTGTTTTGCTGTTTCGTCACCTTGTTCGGCTGCAAACTCAAACCATTTTTTTGCTTCTCGTAAATCTTTTTGTGTGCCATTTCCGTTTAAGTAACATTCACCTAATCTGTTCTGAGACCAAGCATTTCCCTGTTCTGCAGATTTTCTGTACCATTCAACTGCTTTTTTATAGTTTTGCTCTCCGATTGTTCCAAATTCAAAAGCGAAACCTACAGCATATTGAGCCCATTGATGCCCTTGTTCTGCAGACAATAAATACCACTTCAAAGCTTCAATTTCATTTTTTGCAACACCGTAGCCGTTGGAATAACACAATCCTAACATATATTGTGCAGAAAAATCACCTTGATTGGCAGATTTTAAGTACCATTGAGCTGCTTTAGTATAGTCAAGTTCAACACCATTTCCTCTGAAATAACAATCTCCTAATCTGTTCTGAGACCAAGCATTGCCTAGTTCTGCAGATTTTCTGTACCATTCAACTGCTTTTTCAAAACTTTGCTCTCCGTTTGTACCAAACTCTAACTGGTATCCAATTTTATATTGAACCCAATGGTCGGTTATATCTCCACTTTCATCAAGTGGACTATCAATTAATCCGACACCATTCAAGATTAAATCAATAATCATTTCAGCATTTTCTTTGGAAATTAGTGCTTCGGTTTCAAGCTTATGTATAGCTTTAACTTTTATAAAGCTTTTTTCTTCATCTGAACTACTTTTACACATTTCATAAATCAATTCAAACACACCATTAACGGATGCAATTTTAAGAAACTTCTTTTCTTTTTCAAACCCGGCAACATAGTCTGCTGTCAGTGCTATTATCATCCTAGGGTTATTAAGAATCTCTAAACCATTATCTTTAACTATCTTTTTTAATGCCTCTATAACTGTCATTTTTTCTCCTTTTAATTATATGCTCTTAAACTTCAATTTTTGGCAAATACAAATAAACGCACAGTATAATCAATAGTCCTTTTCTCTACCACATTTTGTACACTTTTTTACAAAAAAGCCCTTGAAATCGGCTCCACAATATTGACAAAGATTTTTCATTTTATATTGGTTCATTTGCATTTTCAAGCGATGCTCTTCTTTTGCTTTATTATAAAACTCTTTTTTGTTTTTGTTGAACTCATTTTGCCATGTGTCAAAAGAATCAAACAATTTTACGTTAAAGACTTTACTTAAACCTTCAAAATTACTACCAACAGTTTCTATTGTTCCATCTTTTTTTACAACAAAGGTAGTAAATATATTCGTTTGCCCCATTGGAGATATTGCTACAACATCGTTACAATAGTCCACATTGCATTCACCGTGAAAATTATGCCTAGTAGTAAGGACGGTACCGTCTGATTTAACTCCAAAAACTGCCCAGCCGTTTGATGCAATAGATATAATATCGGTCCACTCAGAAACATCACATTGCCCATATCGATTTTCTGAACCTTTTGTATAAACTAATGTACCGTCTTTTTTTAGTCCTAAAATACAATCTATTGCAGTAGTGACTGCTACTATATCTCGCCAATCATAAGTATTGCATTTCCCATATTCATTCTTTCCTGTTGCAACAACGGTTCCGTCTGCTTTTAATCCAACAGTTAACTGATAGGCCGCTGTAACAGCGATTATGTTTTTCCACTCTGAAACATTACATTCGCCATACCAGTTTAATCCTTGAGCAACAACAGTGCCATCACTTCGCAATCCAACAATATGGCTACTTGAGGATATAGAAACAATATCTTCCCATTGAGAGAGATCAAATGCATAGCGAACATTAGGACGAACATTATTGTCAACATAGCCCGCTCCTTCTGTAACTATTACATGACCATCTGCTTTTAATCCAACTGTAAAATGGTTTCCAGCAGAAACTGCGACTATATTTTTCCATTCTGATACTTCACAAGCAGAACGGAAGTTGTCTCCAACAGCCCACACTTTACCATCAGTACATACTCCAACAGTATGATAAGGTGAGCTTGATATAATTGTGTTTTGAAGCAATCTTGAACTATGTATCTTTTCTTGTCGCTTTTTATAATATGTATTTGATACTTTTACTAATCTTTCTAGCGTATCCTTTAATTCACCAGAAGAGAAAGAAAGAGCTTTGTTAAATAATCTATTTGTTGATAAATTTACACGTGAAATTAAAACTTTAATTGTTTTTGCTTTCTTTTCTGCCATCAACTTATATATATAAGCTATAGAACAATAAGGGTTAATATCTAATATCCTATCGGTATAAGACAAAGCATCGATAAAGTTTTCATCTTCTATAAATATTTGAGTCCTTTTTAATAAAGATAGGATATTGGCATTTTGGGGTATTAACTTATAAAATATTTCATCATAATTGAAATCTTCTAAAGTTTCATTTTCAATGACATATAAATCATTTTTTCTTTTATTTGTATCAAAGTTGTCAAATGTAAAACTCTTCAAATCGTCCCCTGAAGCAACAGTAAAACATTCTACAATAAATTTGCTCCATTTTTCTGACAATCCATTGTTATCTTCAATGTTTCTCTTTATTCTAATCGCTTCAAACTGTTTGTAAGATTCATCCGCATTAAAAATAACAGACAGTTCTTTTAATAAAGTATCATCTATTACAGAACGAAATATTTTTCTTTCTGTAGCAAGAACCGGAACTAAATCGTCAATTAATGCATGAAACAATCGGGCATTAAGAAAGACTTCATTTCCTCTTGTTTCATAAATCTCTTTTATTGCTTTTGAAAAGCATTCAATATTTGACATTAAACATTTGCTCCTTATTTCATTTCTTTATAAATATAATCACCTTTATCAGTGTCGCGTGATTCTAAACCTCTTACTAGTATAGAAATATAATCACCAAATTCTGCAAACTTCAATATCTTTTTATTCATCTCAATTGCAGCTACTGTATAGGTTTTGTCATTGACTATAACAGTGTCACCACTGTAGAGTTTCTCACACAAAAGTTTACCAACAACTACTGTTCCTCGACCTTTTATAGAGAATTTATCATCAACTTTCATTATATTTGTTTTTTTATTAATTCCTTTTTCGACTTCTTCCAAATAATTTAATTTGTCTTCAGTTATATTTAAGGTTAACTTCAAATCAATTTCTAAAATCTGATTCCTAATTTCCGATTTCTTCTTAACTTCAAAGATCCCTAAGGATTTCAATTCCTTTGTTAGGGCGTCCCTCTTTTCAAGAAGCAATTTTTTCTTTGTCAAATATTCTGATTCTAAGTTATTAACTGAAACGATTGATTGTTCATTAGAGCTTTTAAGAATGCCGTTCTCAAAATACCCTGATTGTCTTACACCATTTTTTGTCATTGTACCGTTTCCGGTAATTATTCCATTTATAAAATCGCCCTTGTAAATATCTCCGTTAGCCCAAATAAATTTACCTTTACCAGTGCGTTTATCATTTATAAATTCACCCTCATAAACATCGCCATCAGTCCATGTGTATTTGCCTACTCCATTAAAATCTCCGTCTACAAAATCACCTTCGTATATATTACCACTTTTAAAGATAAACTTGCCCTTACCAGTACGTTTATCATCAATATACTCACCTTCGTATATATTTCCATCTTTCCATATTGATTTACCTATACCGGAGCGTTTGTCATTTATATATTCGCCCTCGTATATATCACCATTCGCAAAAAAATATTTTCCATAACCATGAAAACTTCCATCAACAAAGTCACCAACGTATATGTCGCCACTTGCAAAGGTGAGCTTACCTTTACCAGTACGTTTATCATTAACATACTCACCTTCGTATATATCTCCATCTTTCCATATTAATTTGCCATGACCATGAAATTTACCATTCACAAAATCGCCTTGATATATGTTACCACTTGACCAAACATATCTACCTTTACCTGAAACAACACCATTAACAAATTCTCCTTCATATGAATCTCCGTTAGAATATATTTTTTTGCCATTACCGTGAGGCTTTCCTTTTGAAAAATCTCCTTCATAATCAGTATCATCATTTAAGGTGTAGCTTTTATTTATAGATGTATCATTGGTCTTTTCACGTTCTTGAATTTCCAGAATACCATTGGAGAATTTATCAGGAAAAATATCAACCTTAACCCCAGTAGCACCTATAAAACTTTCAACAATAAATGAACTCCATTTTTCAGATAAACCGTTATTATCTTCGATTTTCTTTTTTATTCTAATCGATTCAAACTGTTTATTAGATTTATCTGCATTAAACATAAGAAACAGTTCTTTTAACAAAGAATCATCTATCACTGAACGGAATATTTTTCTTTCATTTGTCAAGGTAGGGACGATATCATCCAATAAAGCGTGAAACAACCTAGCGTTTGAAAATGCATCGTCTTCTCTTGTTTCATAGATCTGTTTTATTCCATCTGATAATACATCTATATTAGACATTATTATGTCTCCTTTAAATAATTATTTCACTACAAATGAACCGCAAAGTTTTTTACTGTTTCCAATAGAAACTTCATACATATATACACCTTCAGACCAATAACCGGCCTCACTCCATCCACTCCCTATCCAACATCTATCCCAACCCGATTGCATTTGTATAGGAGTAGCATAGTTTGCAAAGATTTCTCCATTTGGATAAGTTATTTTATAATTGATTGTAGTGTAATAATTGCTTGTTATTTGTTCAAAGTGCATTTCGAAATAAACACGTTGTAATTTTGTCCTTAAAAAAGAAGTGCTGTATTGTCTCAGATTTTCATCTGGTGCAACATCGCCGCCGTTAAACAATTTCAAACTGTATAACTTAATATTAGGTTGATTATAATACCCGTTTATAACCTCAAAACTTTTCGACCATTCTTTTGAATCATTTGCACTTGCAACAATTCTATATCTTCCAATCGGCCAATTACCCGGATTTGCCCATCCCCATGAAACATTGAAACCTGTGTTGTTTGGTGTTATTTTTCCTTTAACAACCATTTCTTTTGTAAATGAAGTTCCGTTATCATTGAATATCTGCCATTTAACTTCTATATCAGTATCTTTTGATGGTCTGTCAAACATTAACATTGCACCAATATATCGTGCTTCGTTTTTTAAAAAAACTTGTCCACTTGTTTTTCTTGATAAATAAGATGAACCATCATATTCAAATAAATCTAATCCTGTAACAATAAATGGTTTTTTTGAATTATTTGATGGGATTTTTTGCTGCAAATGAGAATTATTTAGGTTTGTATTATTAGAAATATTGGAGTGAATAGGTGAAGAGGCTACGTCAGGAACATATTTCCACGAGAAAACCTTTGCGTAAACTGAAACCACTTCAGTTACTATATCCTTTGGAATCATGCATTCTTTTTCAATCAAAGACTCTAACTTATTAATTTCAGCTTTCCTATTGAAGAAAATGCATTTATTAACATTAAATATTTGATTGAGGATATTAGGCTTGAGAGTTGACTTAAACAAATCATTGCCCTTTGTCGAAAAAGGAATAACGTCATTCAACAAAGATATAAATAATCGAGAATCATTAAACACTTGAATTCCATACTTGTTTACAATCTCTTGAATGCAACTAACATATGTATCTAAATCAATTCTACTCACATTATCGCCTCATTAGTTAGTTATATAACCGTGTCTTATTCCTCTGAAATTATCTGCTCTCATATAAAACTCATTGTTTTGCATTGAAACAATTTTTTCAGGTGGAATTATAAAATCTCTTCGTTTTGATGTGGTAACAGTTCTAGATTTTTGCCTTGGCTCAGGAAAATACATCTGAGCTGCACTATATGTCTGTTCAGTTCTATCTTTTGTATTAGCAACAGTTTCATCTATTCGCTCATATTCACCCAAAACAGCCGACCATTGTCCAGCACTAATTGCAGAACTGTGTGAAAAAATCAAGTATTGTTTCGCCATGGCAACAACTGAAGAAAACATATCTTGGTTTCCTCCACATGCATATAATAAATCATTACAAGAAACAATGGTTCTTATGTTATTACTTGAACTTGTAATCATTTCTTTTAATTTCTTATTTTCTGATAAATTCATAGAATCTAAAACAAGTAAATATTGCATGCCCTTTTGAGCTGCTAATTTAAGCTGTTCTACCAAAAAGTCCAAATATATTGAATTAAAATTAGGACCAATATCTATGGCAAGAACGCCTTTATCATTAATTGTTTTATATAAACTTACTGGCTGAACATTCGATTTTTTCATTCTTAATGAATTACCCATTTGCCTGCTCAAGCCACGCAAAAAACTGTCAATTTTATAATATTCGCTTTGCCCAACCATTATTTTTGAACGCATTGATTGAGCAACCGTATCCGTGATTTTGCCCGCTACTACCAAACCATCTACTCTGTCTAAAATCGTATCATGTGGGCAAGTTACATAATTATTGAAAGATGCAGGTATTCTATTTGCTTGCATCAAATCGGATACCGCCTCTAAATAATATCTTCCATTTTGTTTTACATCATATTTTTCAGGAATTGAATCTAATATAATATCAATTGCTTCATAATCATTTAACCCGTAAAAAGGCGAAAAGTTGGCAGAGTTTGCATCAACAATAGCCGCAGCTTTACCTGCGGAAATTTGCAATACTTCACTTGCCAACTGATTATTTTGAGAGTGTAGCATTATAACCGGTAACCCATTTGATAATGAAGAGTTAACCTGTGCCTTTAACACCATATTTCTGACAAATTGCTCTGTACCCGAAATAATGGTGTTGAGATGAAAAGAATTTTGCATAAGACCGTATAAATTTACACGTCCACATTCTGCAATCCCTTTATTCAGCGTATTAATCTTTTCATTGGTGCTACTCATAAGAAATTTAGCTGCACCCAAAAGTGAATCAAATGTACCCAATGCTATAAACCTCACTTATGCCCAAAAATAACAATAAGCCATTAAATACGGGGAGAATTCTTATTGAGATAAACTCCCCGCATTTAATAGTCAAATTACTTTTTTATTTCAGACAATTTCTGTAATAATTCTTCACGCTTGGCTAAGAAACCATTATAACGCTCCATATACTCATCATAAGCCTTTTTGTCTTCATCAAACTTTTCTTGAGCTCTTTTATATTTTTCTTCAACATCAGAATATTTTTGAAGTATTTCTTGACATTGGAGAGCACACTGCTTCATTTGAAAAGACACAAACTCTCTTTCTAAGAAAGCTTTAATTTTTGAAAAAATATCTGAATCACTGATTTCATCATTTAAAGAAATGTTTTCTAAATCAGATAATACATTGTCTCTATCTTCTGATATTTTCTCATATTCAGTCTTTAAACTTTCAAGGAGTTCTGTAGAAGCCTTAAGATTCTTTTCAAGAGCAATCATTTTAGGACTGCCTTCAGCAGATTTAATTCTTCTGTTGACATCATCTAATGCTGCCTGAATATTATTATATTCTGTTCTTGTTTTAAATTTTTCTTCAAACTGTTTGATTGAATCAGGATAATAAAAACCGCATATGGTAATATCATCATTGCTACCATTTTTGGTCATTTCAGGCAGTGTTTCTTCTAGATGTTTTTCTAATTCCTCTTTACCATTTTTCGCACCAAAGAGTAGAATTTCATCGTAATATGAATGAACCAAATCCATATCTTCAGCAAAAGAATCTTCAACACCATCGCTACTTATTATAGAAGCAATAATAGGCTTTTCTTCAAGATTGATTACACTGAATCTACAACTTTCAATAGAATCAGAGTCACAAACGGACGTACAAACATTGCTGAAGCATCTATCGTCCCATGGAACAGGCTCATCATACTCACCGTTTGCATACATTACACTACATTTACCATCACCCTGATGTAAAAGTAAAAGGAATTTATCTGTTAAAGCACCGGCGATAAAAGTTGTTCCGTAAATGTGTTCTAAGCTGATTCCTTCATCATAAGCAAGAATTGTTCTAGAACCGGCTTGTCTTTTGCTATCCATAAAAGCAAGTTCATCTTCTGTATATGGATTTTCTTTTAAATGCTCAACAGTTCGTTTTTTCCAAGTGCCGAATATAACTGACACTAACTGTCTAACCATAATCTGAGCTGTTCTTTCAATGAACAGTTCTTTTTCACGCTCGTTCTCAATAACAGTAGAGCAAAAAGAATTTAATGTTTCAACAGCAATATCACAAATCATTTCAGAACCAATTTGACTTCTGAAGCATGTGGGGTCACCATGTCCGTCTCCGAGAACAAAAACCAAGCAGTTATCAAACTTTTTAATTATTCCGAAATCTTCCTTTGGTGTACCTTTTTTAATATGGCTTTGTCCTATTACAGAATTGCAAAAATAATCATACATTATTTTTACTCCTTTCTATGTATAATAGGATTAATCCCAACCACCGTCATCAAAGCCGCCGTTATCAAAGCCGTCAGATGTACCACTATCAGGAACAATAGGGTCAGCAACAATATTATCAGGATTCACTTCAGCTCCAAAGCTGTCGTCACCTTGAACAGCAATTCTTGCAATTTCGCTACCAGCATTTCCTGCATCCTGAGGTCTTGAAACACTACCAATTTTGCTAGCAGTAAGTGATACAGCCACTATCAATTCTTTAAGTTTTTCTGTGTTTTTAATTTCAATAAGCCCCTCGGGATTATTACCGATAACTTCAATAAGTACATTTGTGTCTGCATCTCCACCAACAGCCATAGCAATTTTAATTGAGTTAGCAAACCACTTATTCTGTCTAATTTTTTCAAGTGATTTTCTCCAAGAATCACCGGGATCATTAGGATATCCATCACTCATAAAAATAACTACAGGACACTTGTAGCCTATTTTATCTGCAAAGAATTCGCTTCTTGACATCTTGGCATTTAATTTTTCCAAAGCATCACCAAGATAAGTCATACCACCAGCCTGAATATCATTCCAATAGAAGTCATCAGTTGAAAGAAGTCCATCGAATACCCATTCAGCACCAGTTGCAAATTTTAATGCACCGATAAGAATTTCAGCATCTGCATTTTCAGCAGCTTTTTCTTTCAAAATGTCCATCGTATCTTTGATGGCCTCATTAACTTTTGTTATATTACCATCAGCTTCCATACTGCCCGAAGCGTCAATCACATAGATAATGGGTAATAATTTTTTGGGCATTGCTTCATTTGGATTTGGCATAATCTTTTCCTCCTATTATTTCAACTTAATTGTACCACCAAAGGCTTTTATAGTAATTCCCGATTTAAAAGGAATAACTTCATCAGGTTTTACTTGTCTTGATTTACCGGAAGGTGTAACAGCCTCTAAAATGAGGGATGTTTTATTTCTAACACCCATTTCACCTGTCGCCTTATTACCTACAACAACAGCCACAGGTTGTAAAGCCTCGTCAACACCACATGATGAAACCTGACATCTGTAAATTCTTGCACCATACTGTGCAGCAGTAAAATATTTTTGCAATTCATATTCAAATACCTGATTAATTTGAATAGGTCTTCTACAACTATCACAAGCGGTTGTCTGAGAGTTAATAATAAACGTTTCATTTCCACATGCACATTTTATAATTTCATTTCTAAAACGCACATAAATTTTCAACCACTCTAATTCTCTCACTCTTTTTTGTGGATTATGCAATGCTTCGTTACTGAAAGCTGTACAATATGCATCCTTCATATACTGAGGCATACAATTCCATATACTAATAAATCCTTTATTAACATCAGGGTCTGCTCTATTACTCTTGTCTTTAGTGTCTGCAATAAATACTGGTTCGCTACCATAAAGAGCATATTCGTTTTTATCGTTAAGACAAGGAACTAACCATTTTTCACCCTCTAAAGGATGTTGCTTGAACATAAGCATAAAAAGGATTACAGCTAAAGAATGTTCATCTGTATGTAAGTCCGGCATCTTTTCACCAACTACAATTTCAGGTGCCATATACCTTGGTTTTCCTGCAATACCCGTGTTGTAACCATTAGGTGAAACATTATCATTATCGCCTATTCTTAAATCTCCTGTTTCAGGATTAATAAAGAAGTTACCGTCATTCAAATCCTGATAACTATAACCAGATTTATGAAGAATTCTGAACGCTGATATAATTTTTAAACTTGCATCAACTTTAGCTGTGAAAGTCATTTTGATTGAGTTTGTTGCCAAAATGTTTGACATCTCAACATAACCTTCAGGACGCAAATCCATAACATAACCGAAAGAATTCTTACCACTTATATTAGAGAAATTCTTCGGCTCTTCTGTTATAGCTTCAGGCCACAAAAATGCAGCATCCGGTGAGCCCTTATTTACGTTGTTTTTCAGATTTTCATAAAAGTTTTGAGGTTTTTCACCTGCATTGGTGTACCACTTCAAAGCTTTCTTTTTGCCTGCATATTCGACAACATAAACTTCACCTTGTCCACCTGCAGCCAAAAATTTGACAATTTTAATAGGCATACCAATATCGCTTTTTACAATATCGCCTGCTTCAAAAATAGCCAAAGTTATCATTCCTTTCTCTTTGTTTATTTATTATTTTTGTTTCGAATCATTCTGTCCGAAAACATAATAACCATAATTAAATTATTTTAAAAATGAGTGTATTAACTTATTGTCACTGTGCCTATACATATAGAACTCGTTTGATGTCATTCGATTAATTAGTTCGGGCCTAACTATATACTCTCTCTTTATGCTGTAACTTTTTGATGTAGATGTATTGCTTCCCGGGAACAAGGTGAATGGACTGTGTCTCATAGAACCTTTTTCAAATGATTGAGTTTCTTCTTCCTTGTTATAATAACCAATTGTTTCTGCCCATTTAGTACATGTTGCCCCTGAAGAATGTCCAAGGATTAAAACATTCTCACTATTTCCAACAAGCGTTCCAAAGACTTTATCATCTCCTGCACAAACAGAAAACATATCATCACCACATGCAATCATTTTGCATTTATCATTCTTTTCAGATAACAATTTCTTTAGTAATTCATTATTAGAAGATGAAAGGTCATCTGTTACTAAAAGCATTCTTTGTCCTTTTGTTATTGCATACTTAATTTGATTTATTAAGCAATTAATTAACAAGTTGTTTGCGTTTGATGAAATATCAATAACAAGAACTTTATTGTTTATAAGAGCAGAAGCAATACTATTAGGAGTAGTATTCATTCTGCACAGAATAGATTCAAATTGGTCATATAAATCACTAATGAAGGTCTCCAATTTAATCTGTTCTGATTGCCCCATCATTAACTTTGATTTGATAGCTTGTCCTTGCGTATCGTTTATAATACCTTTAATCATAAGGTCGTCTATTTTATCAAATAATTGCAAATGAGGACACTTGTAAAATGAATTTAAAGAAGGCTTAACATTTTTAATTTTTAAAAAATCACACATACCTTCAATGTAATATGAAGCATTCTTTTTTATTTCGTAATCACTTGTTGCACTATCTAATATAAATTTGGAAATCTCTTTAGAAGAATAATTATAAAAAGGCTCGTAAGACGGACTATGATGTTCCACATATACTATATCCGAAGATGTCAATTTAGAATCAAGGCTAGAATGCAAAAACTCATTACCTTCGTGCAATATAATAACCGGAAAACTTTTGTAATAACCATTTGTAACAATCTGTGCAATCCAATCAGCTCTGAGAGCTTTGTTTCCACCGGAAATAATTGTGTTATCTATGTAACTATCAGCTGGAAGCATGTCATTTATAGAGCTTTGTTTAAGCTCAGTTACACCACGATTTATACGGTCGTTCCTTTTTCTTACGTGCTTATTGTAAAGAGATATAAAGAAATTGATTAACTTCATAAATGAATTCCATATAAATCCAAATATACTTGTCAATATCTTTGTCACTACTAAAAATGTTTGCACAAACGTCACCTCGCTCATTACTTATACATATCAAAGTAATATTTAAATGGTTTTTCAAAGGGAAGACCAACCACTGCCTCACCGACCTTAAGTTCAGTCATATCCCAATCTTCTACCGTATAACCATCTCTTTTTTCTTCAACTATTTTATTATCGAGGGTCTTATATTGCTCTAACAGTATGTTTTTCCCAAACAACTCTGTTACAAATTTTCTTGTTGTTGTGTCATTAGCTCTGAATGCATAAATTGAAGAAAAACCTGCCGCAATATTACGACCTTTCTCATGTCCGTAAATTTCATATAACTGTTCTATACTCTGAAGACCTGCGAAAATCTTGACGCCTAAACTTCTACCAAAATTAACACCGTCATCAATGTGCTCCAAACGAGGAAGAAGTTTAAACTCGTCACAAAATAAATAAACATTACCTTGTGAATTCTGTCTTCCTAAAGCCTCTTTTAATGCTAAGTCAAAAAGCAGAGAATAAATAGGTGTTAATACAGAACCTATAGACAAATCGTACTCTATAAACAGGGTTCGTCCACCTTTTTTTCGAACAAAGTCTCTAATTGAAAACATCCCATGTCCAGCAAAAATGCCGACAAATAATTCCTTAACAACAGAATACATTTCTGATAAAACGCCTTGAGCTTGCTCAGTTCCATCTGATATATAGGATAACGTTGATTTAAAATCATCAAAGCAATCCAAGTCACCAGCCATTTCTTCTGCAGTACGTTGATTAATATAACTGATTAATTCATCATTATAAAAGAATTCTGTTGACGGACTTTGCCCACGCGGTGGGTCATCTTCATCTGCAGAAAGAATAAACGAACAAATAATTGCTGCAAATAAATCCTTGGCCGCATTTGGATAAAAAACATTCGATGTTTTTTCTTTAGTTTCTTTAAAAAAAGATTTAGAAATTTCTTGAGCATTAAGAAAATATCTTTCTTTATCCCATCCATCCGCTAGAATTTCTTTGTAGATATTCCATCTTTGAGAATTCTGATAGTATTGAGGCGAATTACCTATCACCAAATCTCCGGGTTTTCCGAACTTAGAATAAAAATCACCTTTACTATCAAAAACAATCATTACATCATCTTTTGTCATTTTGTTTTTTATCTGTGACATAAAATGATAAAACAGGGTGGTCTTTCCGCATCCTGTTCCACCAATCATTAGAGAGTGCTTACTTAAAATACTTTCATCTAATGAAAATGAAGTTGATTGATTATTATATTTTCCTGGCAATTTTACAATGCCATTTGCTATCAACGGAGGTTTATTATTCTTCATGATGGAGCCATATAATAAATTGTTAAAAATCATATACTCTCCTTATCTAGTGTTTCCGCCTCTTGTCCTACCATTGCCACCCTTTTGTCCATGACCACCAGCATTATTTGTGTTTTTGTTGCTATTAACATTTTTAGGCGCATTATTATTAGTTTTCGCCTGAGATTTAATCCTATCTCTAAAAGCTTTGCATGCATCCGGATTTGCCATAGTAAAAAACTCTCCTTTATTTTTTATTATTTGAAAACCCATAGGTTTACATAACATTTTCATTTTATATGTTTTTAAAATTCTAACTATAAAAAGATGTTCATATAAAACAAAATCAAATGATTTATTTTTGTTTCGCTCTTTTTGTTTTTTTTGTAAATTTCTTTTCGATGCGTGTTCTTCAAAAATTTTTTCCTTCTTTAATACTTTGCTACTATTTAGTAAAGAAAACACATTATTTATATCGTAAATTGATAATCGTTTATGTGCTATAGAGTTTAATAATATTCTTTCTATTTCTTCATAAATATCACAAGGTACCTCATTCTGAAGTTGTAGTAAAGCTCTTCTTATTGCATCCTCTGTTTTTTTATTTATAATAATAAAACTCATTTGGAGTACTCCACAATCACAGAAACACAGTCTATTTTATCAATATAAGCAACTGAAAAAGCATATATATTAGCATTAATTTTATGCAATGTTTTAGATACCAATTCTGTTGCAGATTCGGCTGAATTAATATTACTAAAATTACTAAAAATGATGTGTTTTCTTAACATCTTTATCGCTTTTTTCATTTCATCGCATAAACTATCAAAAGAATTAACCTTTATTATTTCATTTTCTAAATCGCCAGCTACCTGGCAGCGAGGCCACATTCTTATATCCCACATATGATTCTTTCTTATAAAGCTTTCTGAAACATTGTAGTAAAGCGACGAACCATTTATTTTCATTGAGTTGCTATTCCAAGTAACATCTACATGATAATTATTATTATTAACTCTAACAATATTCCACGAATGATTTTCGCTAATTCCATTAGAATTTTGAGCAGTACCATGCACAACCATACAAGGAATTTTCATTTCATCACATAAAAGTTTAAAAGCATATGCATAGCCCTCACAAACTGAACATTTATCTATTAGAGGACCGCATATATTATGCGCATTTCGAGCATATAAATCAGATGAATATTCAACTGATAATGCTAAAAAATCATGTATTGCCTTCTCTTTATCTAAAACTTTATTGTTCTTTATTATGAAATCCGTTACTACTCGATTTATCTTATCTTTTAAATTAACTATTTCATCAATTGCATAATAGAACTTCACTTTTATTATTGTTTGAAGTGAACTTGTACTAACTGACACAGAATTCAGATTCACATAAAACAGTTCAGGGTTATCATCACGTAATGCAGAAAAAACTTTATAAAAGTCTACATCTTTAAATGACCCCAACAAACTAACTGTTGTCTTAAAATCAAGCCAATTTTGAAGAATTTTCTTATATGCTGTTTTTGATTTTTCATCTAATTTAGAATAAAAATATCTAGAATACACATTAAAATGCATAAAAAATCACCTGCACTTTAATTATCACATTTCCAAAATAACACATTTAGAATCAATAGTTGTAGAAAATGTTTTTTAATTCGTATAATATTCTATTCAAAATATTATAAATAGAAAATATACATATTATAATATAGCACAAAAAGCACGCAGTTTCAACATTTTCAAACAAATTTAATTTGAAAATTAGTCACTATTTTGTTGTTTTTCAACTACAGATTGATGTTTATTGAAAAAAAGTTTTAATGTATTACTATGTTTAACTAATAACTCTTCTTAAATAACAGTGTTACGGGGTCAACAAAATGGTAAAAAGGCCCTGTAACCCCTTAGTTTACAAAGGGTTACAGAAGCCTAATTCGGTAAATAGAATATTCTACGAAACAATAAGTACATTTTAGCAGTATAATTGTTGTTTATATTATAGAATTGATTATATGTAATGTCGAATGTATGGATTTTTAGACATAGCTAAATCCCCCGTTGTGATTGCAGATTTCTGCTTTTCCAACGGGGATTTTTGTTTTACTAAACAGACTGATATTTAACTTTCGTTCAACAAAATGCGTATTTCCAAATTACATAACAACGATTTTGACAGAATCGAAATTATTGGATAGAAATTACCGAAACAATACATCATTAAAGCAATTTCTATTTAACAATTAGTGCATTCTGCCCATAGTACTGAGGGCAAAAATGTGTTAAAAATAGCCCTATTGAAAAGGAAGTATTTTTTAAGTAAATACTTCATTCAATCTATACCTACTGACATTGTAGCTATTCTCACGCTCAATAGCACCGGATTTAACAAGTTCGGTTAATCGTTTCTTTGAAAATGAGGTTGAACCAAAATATGCATCAAAGTTTGCAACGGAAAGCACAACCCAATCGGTGTCCTCTTGTCGGTTGGCATCGTAATATTTTATCAGTGTTTCAAGGGCAAGAGCCGTGCTCGGTGCTTTGGTAAAATCGGCTATCTTTGCCTTAATTTCTTCAGACAGTTCAAAGTCTTTGTTTTTCAGTTCGCCAAGCTCTAAAGCAGATGAAAGAATATCATCAAATCTCAGAATCCAAGCACCCTTGGTTTTTAAGTAATAGGTACTGAAATGCATACGGGTAACCTTGTCACGCCAAGTGGCATCAAACTTATTATTCATAAGAATATATTTATCGATTTCCTTTGTTGTGAACTTTTCGGAATTGGATATAGCAAAATTCATAGCATTGTGAAAATGTCTGTAAAACCAACCTTCACCGTTTTCTGATACAAGTTTGGGAAACTCTTTGTGGTATTCCCTAAAGTCTGTTATGAACCGCCATTCTTCTTTTTCTTTTGTAATATCCTTGTCGGGAATACTACACCAAGCAGAAATTGCCCGTCTTGCATATTCAATATCAGCAGTACCGTTTTTGAACATATATCCTCTTGCAATAATAGTCAGAACTCTCGGAAATCCCTCGAAGCCTTGTATTCCCTCACAGGTAAATCTGCCGAGAAATGAATTATCATTTCTGTTATCACGCTTGTATATAGGTGTTTCCGTGTAAGCCTTAAACTCGGTTATTTCATTTAACATAAGACACACCTCTTTCAATAATATATTTCTCTGTTTCGGGCAGTAAAATATCGAAGATATATCTTCTGTAGCCTGCCGCAACAACATAGGGCACTGCATCATTTAACCTGACGATTTTTGAAAGAAGCTTTCTGCATTCTTCCATTACTGCTTCCTTGTAATTGTAGGTTTTTGATTTGTTTCTGTATGCGAGTACCATAGCCGTCATTTCATCACTGTCATTTTCAAAATGAAGTGAAGTAAGGTTACGCAATTTGTTTTCGGCATATCTGTCGCAGATAATATCAGAAAACACTCTGTCACCGTTGTGCCTGAAATCACATAATAACTCAATATAACTGTCAAAATGCTCTTCAACAAGATATGACCTTAAAAACTTCTCTCTTTCTTCGGTCAGCATAAACTGCCATTTGCATTCTTGCATATGAGTATAGAATTCTTCAATCTCTTCGGGTGTGAAATCGGTAAAGAGTGCATACAGCTCATCTGTGTCATAATCGTTTTCTTGACCACGCATAAAGAGAATACGCTCAATATCAGATTTTCTTTCGGGAATATCAGACCTGTTTCTGTTATTACGGATTCTGCGTAAGCAGTGCTCGTAATCATCCAACAGTGCTGAAATTCTGCTAAGTTTCTTTTTATCAAGACAATCGGGATTTTGAGCAAAGGTAAAAATCTCATTATCAGGTGCAGGAGGTTTCTTTGCTTTAGGTGTATTCCTTTTCAGCTCATAAGCATAAAGCGGCAGTCTTTCAAGGTTTGAACTAACCTCTGACCAATCGGTGTTTTTGAAGAATTCTCTGAATTGTTGATCATAAGTCTTTTCACACCAAGACCTGCGTTCATTCTGCTTTTCAATAAGAGATTTGTATTTGAGAAACAGACTTTTCTGTGCCCTGTTTGTTACAAGATATTCTGAAAGGTCAGGCTTTACACCGCTTTTTGCAGAATCGATTTCCAAGCCTGTGAGTATAGCAAGAGTTTCGGTTTCCTTTCTGTACTGTGCCTTCTTGCACTTTGCATTTTCATCATAAGCTAAAATACTTCTGTTAAGTGCCGCATTTGAGATTTGCCCCACACGGGAGGAAAAGGTATTTTTAACAGTTTCAAATTTTGCTTCCCAGTCCTTTGCATCTGACACTATTGGTTCCCTCCATAGGGATGAATAACAAAGGTAACGGATTATCACTTTTGCCGTAATACTCAAGCTCAGTTTCCTTTGTATAAAGGTAGGAAATGATAATCCTGTCAGCAATAGTCTTTACCATATCACCGTCAAAATCAGCACCGCCAAGTCTCATTGGTATATCGGAGTTATCAGGCACCATAATGACATCAGTTAAATGGCTGAAATATTTGTTTCTGTAATATCCGATATCTTTTAAAGGTCGTACCTGAACACTTTCATTTTTAGATATATGCGGATTGCGAAGAAGTGAATATTTGTAGTTTGTACCGTAGTTATTGCTGGGAGCATAGACCGTGTTACTGTTCAATTCTTCGTTACTGATGTCGGCAAATTTTCTGCTGCCATCAGCAAGAAAAGCGAAAAGTGACATTAAATCAGCAGATAAATATCTGTTATCACCCTCTACAAAAAGCTGACCTATTGCATACTTTCTTAAAATGTTTTCTGCAATATCATCTATGTCTTTAGAGAAGAAAGGTTCATCAATGAGCAATGAGTTTCTGTTAATCAATCTTGCTTTGATTCTTAAATCTTCATCCTCGTCATCCAAATGCTTTACATAATAATCTATTCTGTATTTTCTGTTATTGCAGTAATCGTAATATGCCTGCTCCGTTGCTTTTGTAAGCCATTCTCTTTTATCACGTGAAGGACTTTCTTTCAAACCCAAAGATAAATCCTTAGGTCTGAATTTTTCTTCAGGTATTGCAACGGTATTTAAAAATTGAAAATTAAGTTCCGTTAAATTTTCAAATTCTCCTTTACCTACATTTGAAATATATAACGAGTGTCTGTACTTTTTACAGCGGTCAAGATAATCGTTAAAACTCAGATTGTTTTCATTCAGCCAACCTTTACCCTTGAACATTGAATCGGTAAGTATAAGATTTATCTTATCAATAGGATGCTCCACACCCCACATATCTTTAACAGAATATATACCGACACTTTTAAGAAATGATTTGAAATCAACCTCGTGTACCATACCTTTTATGTAAGGTAAACGAATCTGAAAAAAAGAATGAATGTGCTTACCGCAGAACTGTTTATCAATTTCTTTTGCGAATGAGGGTGAGATAAAACCTTCACCGTCAAATGAATCATAAGAAAATTCAATATCCTTTTCGGCACGGTTGTATTTTTTTACTGCCGTGTTTTTTTCTTTTGATGTAACTGTTACAGCGTGAGTTTTAATAAATCGCTCCCATATTTTGATGATAACAATGCTGTCTTTATCAAAAAGTTTTTTGCTTTCAATTCTCGTACCGCCCGAGAACATTAGTCCGTTGTAAGCATAAAGCTTACTTAACTGGCACAAACCGATGTTCATATCAAGTTGTATTCTTGCTTTTACTTTTTCATAAACATCACTTCTTATGAAAGATAAGCGAGCGTTTCTGCTCATACTTGCAGAGCGTTCAAAGGCAACAAAGTTTTTAACACCTGTTCCTAAATCAATATTTATTCCCTCGGGGCGGAACATTGATTTTGCTTTTAACTGTCTTAAACGGATACGCTCACTTTTTGAATCTCTGTCAAAAATACCACCGAAGTCAATGTAAACTATCACATCGGAGAGCTCGGAAATTTTTGTATCGTTCTTCGACTGAGTAAATTTATCCGAAGTTAAAACACTCATTAGTTGATAAAACATAGCACAGTCTTCCTGTAAAGTGCTCTCTTTATTCATCAAACACTTTGCAGTTGCACTGCTGTTAAGATTAAAAATATATGTTTCTTCATTTTGCTTTTCGGCATAAGAGATAATTCCTCTTGCCGAAAGCATCGGTATTTCATAAGTAATATGTGCCATTGTTTCACCTCTGATGCACCTATTCTGTATAAGGAATACTACAGCCACCCCTGTAATGTCAACTCTTTTGCACCCGAATAATCGGGTGATTTTTTCATTTAAAACAGCGGTATTACTTTAACGAGCATTGGATTTTGGTACCACAAAATCCGATTCGGGGAAAGCCTCCCCGAAAATCAAAACAGAAAAGAGGTGAAAATTTTTGAAAGGAAACAAAAAGACGAGACCTGTAAAAGCATATTTTACGGAAGAATATTATGAAAGGCTCAATTATCTTTGCAGTATAATGAAGATTTCTAAATCAAAAATGATTCGGTTTCTGCTTTATTACAAGAACATTAAAGAAGCTCCGCCTGTTGATTACACAGTTTTAATCAGAGAAATGAGAGCAGTCGGTAACAGTTTGAATCAGCTTGCAAGAGTTGCAAACGCAAAAGGTTGGATAAATGAAAAGGAAGTACGTGCTGCTATTCTTTCTCTTCGTGAACTCGAAAAGAAAATTGCGGCACAGTTTCAGTTAAGCAAGGAGGATGAATATTGGCAGTATCAAAAATATGGTCAGTTAAAGGAACTCTTAAAAGTGTTGTTGATTACGCAATGAATCCCGATAAAACTCTTAATGATTATTACAGTAATGATGAATTGCAATCACTTAAAGATGTGATTGATTACGCAGTTGAAAGTGAAAAACCGAGATGCAATATTTTGTAAGCGGAATAAATTGCAATCCCGAGTTTGCCCGTGACCAGATGACGGAGACAAAAAAGATTTTTATGAAGCAGGACGGGATAATTACCTTTCACGGTTATCAGAGTTTTAAGCCGGGAGAGGTTACACCTGAGCTTGCTCACAAAATCGGGAAAGAGCTTGCACAAAAATTATGGGGCGACAGACACTGAACAAGTCCGTAAAAAACGGACAATAGAAAAAATAACCCTCCTATGGTAAAATGAATTATCATAGGAGGAATTTTTATACCCAGAAGTTACAAACCGATACAGCAACACGAGAAAGAAATATTAAAAATGCGAGAGGAAGGAAAGACCAATAGACAAATAGGAGAAAAATTAGGGTTTAGCAAAGAACAAATTAAGCAATTCATAAATCGTTACAATAAAAAGCAAATGAAAATAAAAGCAGGAATGTCA